>CAMDQY010000022.1 GCA_945906005.1 Novosphingobium sp. Chol11
ACTGGCTTGCCTTCTATAACCACAGACGGCTGCATTCGACGCTGGGTTATACCAGCCCGATGGCTTTCGAACAGAAATGGCTTGCCGGACAGATCAGCCTGGCGGCATAGTCACCACGTCAAGGGAGACGCTGGACGAGGACAAGGTCACGCGGGGTGCTGCTGCGATTACGGGCATCTACCCAGCCAAAGAAGGATGCAGCCACTCATCAAGCTTTGACCAGCGGCGTCGTCCAGATTCGTTTCTGACGGCTATCGCGATTGCTTTGCGTTGCCCTACCAGAATGACCAACTTCTTTCCCCGGGTGAGGCCGGTGTAGAGCAGGTTACGCTGCAACATGGCGTAGTGCTGAGTCATCACCGGGATCACGACTGCCGGGTATTCCGATCCCTGGCTCTTGTGGATCGTTGCGGCATAGGCCGGAACGAGCGTGTCGAGCTCACCGAACATGTAGCTGACCTCCCGTCCTTCGAAATCGACAGTCAGTTCGCCTTCGACGGGATCAACCGCCTGAATGTAGCCGATGTCGCCGTTGAACACGTCTTTGTCGTAGTTGTTCTCGATTTGCATCACCTTGTCGCCGGGGGCGAAGGTCCAGCCAAATCGCTCAACCTTCGCTGGCGGGTTTGGGTTCAAAGCGGCCTGAAGGTCGATATTCAGGGACCGCGCACCAACACCGCCGCGGTTCATCGGGCACAGTACTTGCACGTCCCGGATCGGATCGAGCCCAAACTTGCGCGGAATATGCTTGCCGACGAGATTGATTATTCGCGGCACAGCCTCTTCCGGATCGTCCGCGGGAATGAAGTAGAAATCAGTTTCGCCCTCGACCTTGCCCAGATCAGGAATTCGCCCCTGATTAATCAGGTGAGCGGTGGTGATGATCCGGCTTTGCGCGGCCTGCCTGAACACTTCGGTCAGCCGCACAACGGGAACGGTTCCCGAGGCAATGATATCGGCCAGGACCTGCCCCGGCCCGACCGATGGTAGCTGGTCGATGTCACCAACGATCAGCAGCGCGGCGCTGTCAGGTATGGCATTGACCAGTGATTGCATCAGCATGACGTCGACCATCGAGCTTTCGTCGACGACCAACAGATCACATTCGAGCGGGTTCTCCTGGTCCCGCTTGAACCCAAACGCCTTGGGATCAAATTCCAGCAGGCGATGTATGGTCTTGGCCTCCATACCGGTGGCTTCGGTCATCCGCTTGGCGGCGCGGCCTGTGGGCGCACACAGTAGCAACTGAATCCCCTTGGCCGCGAGAATCCTCAGGATGGCATTGACGATGGTCGTCTTGCCCACACCCGGCCCGCCGGTGATCACCGTCATCTTGGAGCGCAGGGCAAGGGCGATAGCTTCCCGCTGACTGGGGGCAAGCGTCAGTCCCGTGCGCTTTTCAATCCATGGCAGTGCCTTGTCAGGATCTATCGCGGACCACGGTAACGTCCCTGTCAGCAGGGTTTTCAGCCGCTCTGCGATCTTTTTCTCGGCGTGATAGAGGCCGCCGAGGAAGATGCATTCTCTGCCGCCCACCGTATCGGCAATGACTAAGCCGCCTACCAACTCCAATTCCAGCGCGGTGCTGATCAAGGCACGATCGACTTCCAGCAGCTTTTCAGCGAGGTCTTTCAATTCCGCGACAGGCAGGCCGCAATGCCCCTGGCCCATGGCTTCCGTGAGCGCATAGGAAATCCCAGCGCAGATTCGCACCATAGCCGTTTTTTCAATACCCAGCTTCTCGGCGATGGTGTCGGCAGTCCGAAAGCCGATGCCACGGATATCTCGTGCCAATCGGTATGGATTGTCGCTCATGATCTGAACGGCCTCGGCACCATAGGTCTTGAATATCCGCACGGCGCGGGCCGTGCCGACGGTATGGCTGTGCAGGAACACCATGATTTCGCGGATCACCTTCTGATCCGCCCAGGCAGAGGTAATCTTGGCCGCGCGCATGGGGCCAATGCCCGTCACTTCCCTGAGGCGCTCGGGCTTGGCCTCGATGACGTCGAACACGTCCTTGCCGAACATCTGGACGAGCCGCTTGGCGTAGGCCGGACCAATCCCGCGGATCATCCCCGATCCGAGATATTTCTCGATGCCTTCGATTGAGGTCGGCTCTGATGTCTTCAGAAACCGGGCCTTGAACTGCAGGCCATGATTGCGGTCGTTGGTCCACTCGCCGGTGGCGGTGATCCACTCTCCGGCCGAAATCATTGCAGCGTGACCAATCGTTGTCACCAGATCGCGGTGGCCTCGCGCTTTAACCCGTAGGACGCAGAAGCCACTTTCCTCGCTGTGAAAGGTGACCCGTTCAACATTACCGACAAGAACTTCAGAGGGTGATTGCGCAGGCTGGTTCATCGAAGGCGCCGGGGCTCCTCGACTTCCTCTGCATCCTCGGTCGATGCATGCACCTCTTCACGAATAATCTTCTCGGTGATCTCGAGCAGGTGGGTGGTCAAAGCGTCGCTCAATTCTTCAAATTCCGGCCAGAGTATCGTCTTCACGAAGTTGGCCGGGGCTTTGATGATGACCGTCTGACGATGCATTCGGGGATATCGAAATGGCCGGACGCCGTACCTGCGACACAGGGCGATGAAGAGCTGGCGCGACCATGGGTCAGGGATCGAGAACTTGAATTCCTCAGCCTTTTCCTTCTTGCTGGCTGTCTTGAACTGGCCACGAATGCGGTCTGCTGCCGCCCCCGCTGCGGCCTTTTCACCCGCAGTTGTAGCGCCGGCATAAAGGGCTTCGATCTTTCGAAGCTTCTCGCGAAGGCGATCTTCTGAATTCATGACGGGTCAGTTCAATGTCGGGTTTCGGCGGGGATCTCCGCATCGACAAGCGCTGCCGCAAGCGCCCTTTCCGGCTTTACGTAGAAAGTATGGCCGTCAGCGGTGTACGTGTACGCAAGTATCCGCGTTCGCCGCCTGCCGAAAATTGGCCAATCCCGGGTAAAAAACGGCTCCTTCCGCTCACCGGCAAACGCAATCATTCGATCCCAATCGCAGAAGCTGGACATCGATGCCCCTGGCTGGAGCTCGTAGGGAGCCTCGCGTCCGAGCCCGAACATGTCTGCCCCCGGGGCCATTTGGACTGCCGACTTCCTTCGCATGCATTGTGGCCCCTTGGGGAACCAGCCGGTCAGCCAGCCGATGCCTCGGACGTGAACAGGTCGTTCGCCTAAGTTGGCCACCTCAAACACAAGGAAACTTATTCCGTCGGTCATTCCACCAATTATCATGGAGTGGTTTACCTTCAGGCGGACGCGAGGCTTGCGGCTGTGGTACGCGATCCATAGGGACACGACGACTGCAAGGAAGGTTGCAGCCGCTCCAGCAATTTGGTCAATGGCGGCCAATTTTGTCCAGTACAGTTCCGTCCCTTGCACACGATCAGTGTGCACGCATGAAGCGCCGATCGGCAAGCAAGAATGACCACTATCCCCGAAGGCACCGTGTGCGGCTGGTAACACACCGCAAATCGACTACGCTCGTCCCGAGTTTATGGGAGAGCAAGCAATGTTCGCAAAGTTCACATGCGCTGATCGGGTCGGAACGGTCGTCAACGCGGCACAGATCTCCTACATTTCATCGGTCGAGGAAGGCACTCGCATCCGCTTTGGCGAAGGCAGAAGCGTCACGGTGATCGAGCCGATCGACGAAGTCATGGACAGACTCAACCAGCCGCTCATCCCCGCCTGAAATCTTGACGGCTGTCCCTCGCTATCACTGGGGGCGCAGTATCAACAGGAGCCCCCAAATGCTTCGCACATTTGTCATCGCAGTATTGGGCTTTATCGTTGGGGCGGTCCTTACGTATCTGGTGGTCGTCATCGGCACGACTATCGTCTGGGATGTGTTCGATGTCCATGATCAGGATGGCGGCGGTGCAATGGCGCTTGGCCTGGTGATCGGACCCTTCGTTGCACTTTTGGGCGGTATCGCCAGCGCGTTTCTCCTGCCCGGCTGGGTAGCGCGGCGCAGACGCCAATCACCGGCGTCAACAGACGAGAACCAGGCGCACGATAAGCAGCTTCTTTTGATTATTGGCGGAGCCATAGCAGGCGGGATTGCCGGGCACTATTTAGCGCAAATCGGCTTCTGGTTCGTCGGCGCGATACGCATTGACAGCTATTGGAAGATCTGGGCGATCTCATGGATACCAACGCTTGTCACCCTGCTCGGTGCTGTCGCAGGCGGGTTCCTGGTTCGGCGCATGATGCGTCCTCAATGAA
This sequence comes from Novosphingobium sp. Chol11, assembly GCA_945906005.1. Taxonomy (GTDB): domain Bacteria; phylum Pseudomonadota; class Alphaproteobacteria; order Sphingomonadales; family Sphingomonadaceae; genus Novosphingobium. Next base: position 4,241 of record CAMDQY010000022.1, read on the forward strand.
GCGGGTCCGGACAGGAAATCCGATATGAAGGGATCGCTTGCGGTACTGGTCTTTGCGGCCTTGATGGGATCATTGGCAGGATGCAGCCGCGCGCCCACCGTGGTGCCAATCGACAGCCTCTCCTTTCCCGTGATCCTGATCACTGGGACCCACGCGTCAAAGGCCCTTCCTGCCCGCGCGGATGTCATCGCCAACCGGGAAGAGCTTGGCCGGATGGGCATCCCGACCTATTCAATGCTGAGTGACACGACGCTTACCGATCCGCCCATTGTGATTGACGCGACTGCTACTGCCTTTGAACCGCCCCGGGATTGCCGGAGGCCCTAACTCCTGAGAGGAAGGGTCTACTATGAACAAGACGAACAAGTTTGCACCGGAAGTTCGAGAACGGGCGGTGCGCATGGTGCTGGATCACGAGAGCGGTCATTCCTCCCGCTGGGCGGCGGTAAGCTCGATAGCCGATAAGATCGGTTGCTCGGCACATACGCTGCTGGAGTGGGTGAAGAAGGCGGAGGTGAACAGTGGCAAGCGCGCTGGCGTTCCCACCGAGCTGGCGGACCGTCTCAAGGCATTGGAGCGTGAGAACCGCGAGCTGCGACAGGCCAACGAGATCCTTCGCAAGGCTTCTGCTTATTTTGCCCAGGCGGAGCTCGACCGCCCGTTCAAGCGATGACCAGCTTCATTGATGAGCATCGAGATGAGTATGGGGTCGAGCCGATCTGCAAGGTGCTGCCGATCGCCCCATCTACCTACCATGAGCGTGTGGCACAGCGGCGTGATCCTTCGCGCCTGTCATCGCGTGCCCAGCGCGATGAGGCGATGAAGCCCGAGGTTCGGCGTGTGTTCGACGCCAACTTCAGGGTCTATGGTGTGCGCAAGGTGTGGCGGCAGATGCAGCGGGAGGGCTTCGATATTGCCCGCTGCACGGTGGAACGGTTGATGCGCGAGTTGGGCTTGCAGGGCGTGATCCGAGGCAAGCCGGTGCGCACGACGATCAGCGACAAGGCCGCGCCATGCCCGCTCGATCAGGTCAACCGGCAGTTCCACGCGCCGGCGCCGAACATGCTGTGGGTGTCGGACTTCGCCTATGTCGCGACGTGGTCCGGCTTCGCTTATGTAGCCTTCGTGATCGATGTCTACGCCCGCTATATCGTGGGCTGGCGGGTCAGCAGAACGGCACATGCCAGCTTCGTTCTCGATGCCCTGGAACAGGCGATCCATGATCGGCGGCCCGTTCATCGTGGTGGCCTCATCCATCACAGCGACCGCGGCAGCCAGTATGTCTCGATCAAGTATACCGAGCGCCTTGCCGAGGCCGGGATCGAGCCATCTGTCGGGAGTGTCGGCGACAGCTATGACAACGCCTTGGCCGAGACAATCAACGGCCTTTACAAGGCCGAGGTGATCCACCGGCGAGGTCCGTGGCGATCATTTGAAGCCGTTGAATAGGCCACTCTCGAATGGGTGGACTGGCTTAATAATCGGCGGCTGCTCGCGCCCATCGGCAACATCCCGCCTGCCGAAGCCGAGGAGCGCTATTACGCCATGCTGGACGACACACCCATGGCTGCGTAACTTAACCCAAATGGCCTCCGGCAATCCCGGAGGCGGTTCAGTTTTGGCTCGCGCGGCTTTCGGCTCTATAGGCTTCGTCGATGACGCGCTTTGCCTTCACCATCCACGCCGCAGACGGCAAGGCCCGCACCGGCACGATCAGGATGCAGCGCGGGGAAATCCGCACGCCCGCCTTCATGCCGGTGGGCACGGCAGCCACGGTGAAGGCCATGAAGCCCGAGGCCGTGCGCGCTACCGGCGCGGATATCATCCTGGGCAACACCTATCATCTGATGCTGCGGCCCGGTGCGGAGCGGGTCGCGCGGCTGGGCGGACTGCACCGTTTTATGAACTGGCAGCGCCCGATCCTGACCGACAGCGGCGGTTATCAGGTGATGAGCCTTTTGAGCCTGCGCAAGATCACTGAAGAGGGGGTGACCTTTGCCAGCCACCTTGACGGATCGCGCCACCTGCTTTCGCCGGAGCGCTCGATGGAGATACAGCGCCTGCTCGGCTCCGACATTGTCATGGCCTTCGACGAATGCCCCCGCGCCGACCAGCCGCGCGATGTGATCGCCCGTTCGATGGAAATGTCAATGCGATGGGCGAGGCGCAGCCGCGAGGCGTTCGATGCAGGCGGGCACCATGCAGACGCTGCGGCGCTGTTCGGCATCCAGCAAGGAGCGCTCGACGAGGAGCTGCGTGGCGAGAGCGCTCAGGCGCTGACGCAGATCGGCTTCGATGGCTATGCTATCGGCGGGCTGGCGGTGGGCGAGGGGCAGGAGGCGATGTTCGCCACGCTCGATTTCGCAGCTCAGCAGTTACCGCAGGACAAGCCGCGTTATCTGATGGGCGTCGGCAAGCCCGACGATCTCGTCGGTGCTGTGATGCGCGGGGTCGACATGTTCGATTGCGTGCTGCCGAGCCGGTCAGGCCGCAACGGGCAGGCGTTCACCTGGAGCGGACCGCTCAATCTGCGGAACGCGCGCCACGCAGAGGACAACTCGCCGCTCGACCTCCGCTGCCAGTGCCCGACCTGCGCCAGCTACTCCCGTGCCTACCTGCACCACCTCGTCAAATCGGGCGAAATGCTTGGCGCAATGCTGATGACAGAACATAACCTGTGGTTCTATCAGGCGCTGATGCAGGCGATGCGCGATGCCATTTCCGAAGGGCGGTTTGGCACTTTTTCGGCGCAATTCCGGCGGGACTATCTTGGAGAGCAGGGCGACTGAATGGAAACGACAATCGACCTAGATGCGCTCTCGCAAGCCATCGCCCGCGACGGCTTCGTCGTGGTGCCCAATGTCATTTCCGGCGACCTTCTGGCGCGCGCGCAGACGGCTATCGAGCGGATCATCGAGACCATGCGCGACGAGGGCATCGACACGTTCAGCGAGACGCTCGACCCCAACGATGCGAACCTGCGGCTTTACCACCTTGCGGCATGGGATCCGGTGTTCATCGAACTGCTGCGTCATCCCGTTGCGCGCGCGCTGGTCGAGGCGACTATCGGACCGCAATGGCTGGTATCCAACTTCACCGCCAACGTGGCGCTTCCGGGCTCGGGCTCGATGAATGTCCACTCCGACCAGGCGCTGGTGGTGCCACCGCCATGGAACGAGCCTTGGGCGATGAATGTGATCTGGTGCTTCGACGATGTGCACGAGGCCAATGGCGCAACCCGCCACATTCCCGGCAGCCAGCACTGGCGCAGCTTCGAGGAGGTCCCTGCGGACCTGCTGGAGCGATCAGTTGCGTTCAGCGCGCCAGCGGGATCGATCGTGGCGATGGAAGGGCGCGTCTGGCACACTTCGGGCGCGAACGTGACCAAGTATGAGCGGCGGTCGATGGCCTTTGCCTATTACACGCGCGATTTCATCCGCCCGCAGGTCAACTGGGCCTCGGTGATGCCACCCGAAGCACAGGAGGCGCTGGACGATGAGGCGCGGCAGATCCTCGGTCTCGGGAAGATGGGCAATATCCGCATCGGCGGCGGACTGACGCGCCTGCGCGAGGGCAAGCTGCCCGATTTGCGAGTCGCGCCGCTGCGGGAGTGATTTCCCGCGGCCATTCGAAAAGGGCGGCCCCGCAGGACCGCCCTCTTGAATTCGTTGCGGAAGATCTGATCAGCGCGAGTAGAACTCGACCACCAGATTGGGCTCCATGCGCACCGGATAGGGCACTTCGTCCAGCGTCGGCACGCGCACGAAGGTCGCCTTGTCGGTGCCGTCGGGCGAAACATAGTCAGGCACATCGCGCTCTGCCAGCGCCTGCGCTTCGGCCACCAGCGCCATTTCCTTGGCCTTGTTGCTCAGCGTGATCACGTCACCCACCTTGATGCGGCGGCTGGCGATGTTGCACTTCACGCCGTTCACGTAAATGTGGCCGTGGCTGACGATCTGGCGCGCGGAGAACACGGTCGGCGCAAATTTGGCGCGATACACGAAGATGTCGAGGCGGCGTTCGAGCAGGCCGATCAGGTTCTGGCCGGTATCGCCCTTCATGCTCGCCGCTTCCTGATAGGTGCGCTTGAACTGCTTTTCGGTCACATCGCCGTAATAACCCTTGAGCTTCTGCTTGGCGCGAAGCTGGATGCCATAGTCCGACACCTTGCTCTTGCGGCGAGCGCCATGCTGGCCCGGAGGGTTGGGGCGGGTGTTGATCGGGCTCTTCGGGCGGCCCCAGATGTTTTCGCCCATGCGGCGGTCAAGCTTGTACTTGGCGCTGTTGCGCTTCGACATGTGTCGTCTCCAATCTGCTACCACAGCCACCTTGGCCGCAGCTCAAACCCGGATGCGCACAGCCAACTAACTGGTAGAAGGCGCGGCCACCGCTTCACCGGGGTGCGGGGCCAATCGGGCGATCCACGGGGGATACGCGCCGAAGTGAAGGCGGGCCAATAGGCGATGGGGCGCTGATGTCAAGACTTGGCATTGCCTGCCGGGCGCTCTAGGCGCGCAGCGATGGCCGAAACTCCGCCCGACCCGCAAGACTGCACTTCGATGGACGAAGTGCGCGCTGGCGTCGATGCGCTCGATGCGCAGCTTGTCGCCTTGCTGGCACGCCGCTTTGCCTACATGCGTGCAGCGGCGCGGCTCAAGCCCGAACGCTCGCAGGTGCGCGATGAGGCGCGCAAGGCCGAGGTGATCGCCAATGCGCGCGCCCAGGTCGAGGCATTGGGCATTCCGGGCGAGGTCGCCGCCGAGCTGTGGGAGCGGCTGGTCGAACTCTCGATCGCCTACGAATTCGAACGCTGGGACGAGCGACGCGAAAACAGCTAATCGCGCTTGCGCGGTTCCTTTTCGAGAAAGCTTAGCACACCACGCAACGTGCGGATCTCGAAGTGGTTCCAGCCCGGCCGGGTGAGCACATTGCGCAAGGTGCGACGGTTCACATCGACACGGATTTCAGGCCAGAAGTAGTTCTTCGGTTCGAGCATGGCTTCCAGGTGGCCGATAAGCCCCTCCAGTTCGTCCTGCGGGGCAGGGGAGAGAGCTTCCTCGCCTTCCGGCAAGACCAAGCCCGACGCCTTCGACCATTCGTAGGCGCACAGCACCACGGCCTGCGCGAGGTTCAGCGAGCCGAAATCCGGATTTACCGGGACGGTGACGATCGCGCGGGCAAGCGCGACGTCGCCCGTATCAAGGCCAGATCGTTCCGGCCCGAACACCAGCGCCGAGCGGCCCGGCGAGGTGTGGATGTCGCGCGCGGCCTGCTCGGGGGTAAACACCGGCTTGGTCATGTCGCGCTTGCGCACGGTCGTGGCATAGACATGCGCGCAGTCGGCGACCGCCTCGGCCAGTGTGTCGAATACCTCGGCCTTCTCCAGCACCTCGTCCGCCCCGGCGGCAGGAGGTCCGGCAGTTGGATTGGGCCAGCCGTCGCGCGGCGCGACCAGCCGCATCTCGACCAGTCCGAAGTTCAGCATTGCCCGAGCCGCCTTACCGATATTCTCGCCAAGCTGCGGGCGCACGAGAACTATGACGGGGGGTGCGACTGGGGTTGTTGTTCGAGACGGCACCTCTGCCTGCGGCTTCGGTGCCTCCTCACCACGAACGGAATGAGGTGAAAAGGGCCGTTCGTCCTGAGGAGAAGGGGAAGCCTCAGGCTGAGCCTTCGTCTCGAAGGATGTTTGGCGCCGAGCCAGCCGTTCGATTGCTTCCCAATCGCTTCGGATCAGCGCGTCCTTCTTCGCGCGGCTCCACCCCTTGATCCGCAATTCGCTGGCAAGCGCCTGTTCCCGGCTCGGAAAGTCTGCACACCAGACCAGCTCCACGGGCAGGCGAGACTGCGTATAGCCCGGCCATTCGCCGGACTGATGCTGCGCAATCCTGAGCTCCAGGTCTTCTGTGTGGCCGGTGTAGTAACTTTCGTCGGCGCATTTCAGGATATAGGTCCAGAACATTGCTAATCAGCGCCGCCCTTTTCTTCCTGCACCTCGCTCGCGATTTCTTCGAAGTCGCGTGCCTCGCTGAAGTCGCGATAGACCGAGGCGAAGCGGATATAGGCAACCGTGTCGATCTGGCGCAGGCCCTCCATCACCATTTCGCCAATCGCCATTGAGGGAACTTCGCTGTCGCCCAATGTCTCGACCTGGCGCTGCACGCCCGAAACCAGCCGGTCGATCCGCTCGGGAGTGACGCCGCGTTTGCGGCAGGCGAGCGTGACCGAATGTTCGAGCTTGTCGCGGTCGAACGGTTCTCGCCCGCCAGAGCTTTTAACCACGGCTATCTCGCGAAGCTGCACCCGCTCGAAGGTGGTGAACCGCGCGCCGCAGCTTGTGCATTCGCGGCGGCGGCGGATTGACGTGTTATCCTCGGTGGGACGGCTGTCCTTGACCTGGCTGTCATCGTGCGCGCAAAACGGGCATCTCATTTAGGACGGCCTCTGGCCTGTGGGCACCTTACATTCCCTGATAGATCGGGAAGCGCGCGCACAATTCGCCGACTTCGCCTGCTACCCGCGCCTCGATCTGGCCGTCGCCAGCCTCGCCGTTCTTGCGCAACCCTTCGACGACATCGGCGATCCAGACCCCGATCTGGCGGAATTCCTCTGTGCCGAAGCCGCGCGTGGTGCCCGCTGGCGAGCCGAGCCTGAGGCCCGAAGTCAGCGCCGGCTTTTCGGTATCGAACGGGATGTTATTCTTGTTGCAGGTGATCGCGGCGCGATCGAGCGCCTTTTCGGCGTGCTTGCCCTTGGCTTCCTTCGGCCTCAAATCGACCAGCATCAGGTGATTGTCGGTGCCGCCTGAGACGATGGCGAGGCCCTGTTCCTGAAGGCTTGCGGCCAGCGCCATGGCGTTTTCCACCACGGCGCGGGCATAGGCCTTGAACTCGGGCTTCATCGCATCAGCAAAGCACACCGCCTTGGCTGCGACGACATGCATCAGCGGGCCACCCTGCAAGCCGGGGAAAATTGCCGAATTCATCTTCTTGGCAATCGCCTCGTCGTTCGAGAGGATCACCCCCGAGCGCGGACCGCGCAGCGACTTGTGAGTGGTCGTCGTCACCACATGGGCATGCGGGATCGGCGAGGCGTGGGCGCCGCCCGCGACCAGACCGGAAATGTGCGACATATCGACCAGCAGGTGAGCGCCAACCTCGTCGGCAATGGCGCGAAAGCCCGCCCAATCCCATTCGCGCGAATAAGCGGTGCCGCCGGCAATGATCAGCTTGGGCTGGTTCTCGCGGGCGATGCGGGCGACATCGTCCATGTCGATGCGATGATCGTCCTCGCGCACCCCGTATGCCACCGGATTGAACCACTTGCCGCTCATGTTGACCGGCGATCCGTGGGTAAGGTGACCGCCCGCGGCAAGATCCAGGCCCATGAAGGTGTCGCCCGGCTGCAGCAGCGCCAGGAACACCGCCTGATTCATCTGGCTGCCCGAATTGGGCTGCACGTTGGCGAAATTGCAGCCGAACAGCGCTTTGGCCCGTTCGATCGCAATCGTCTCGATCTCGTCGACATATTCGCAGCCGCCATAGTAGCGGCGGCCCGGATAGCCTTCGGCATATTTGTTGGTCAGCACCGAGCCGGTCGCTTCGAGCACCGCGCGGCTGGTGATGTTCTCGCTGGCGATCAGCTCGATCTTGTCCTGCTGGCGGCCAAGCTCTTTCGCGATCCAGCCGGCGATCTCGGGGTCGGCCTCAGCCAGACTGTTGGTGAAAAAGCCGCTTGAGGTAACGGCATCGAATGTGGCTGAAGTGCTCATGCGGTCTCGCTAACTGGAGGGTGGGAGAGCTTGCCGACGCGGCGGGCATGCCTGTCGCCGCCGAACGGGGTTTCGAGGAAGGTGCGCAGGCAGGCCTTGGCCTGTTCGATGCCGATCATGCGCGCACCCATGGCGATGACATTAGCGTCGTTGTGATCGCGCGAGAAATAGGCCGAAAGCTGCTCGGAAACCACGGCGCAGCGGCAGGCCGGATTGCGGTTGACCGCCATCGAAATGCCAAGGCCCGTGCCGCACAGCGCGACGCCGCGCTCCGCCGTGCCGTCGGCGATCACCGAGGCGAGCTTGTAGCCGTAGTCCGGGTAATCGACCGAATCGGCGCTGTCCGGACCGAGATCGGCGACCTCGTGGCCCAGTTCGATGAGATATTCGCGCAAATCGGCCTTGAGGGCCACGGCGGCATGATCGGAGGCGATGGCTATACGCATGCGGGTCACATAGGCGCAACTCGCCCCGCTTGCCACCCGTATGCGCGGGTTTTCGACCGGAGTCGGAGCGGCAAACCCGCTTTTTCCAGCGAGCAGGCAGATTGCTGCATCGAACTGGCGCTTGCACCGGATATTTACCGTCTTTCGGGCATAGTCCGGGATAATTCGCGGGAGAATTATCCATGCTGCCCTTTTTTCGCCGGAAGGTCGTCCCAGCCGGCCCGCACGAATTCGGCGCCGAGATCGAGATCGGGTGCCCGGCGAGCGAGGTCTATCCGCTGCTCGATCTTGCCGATCCGCGCCATGCCAAGCGTCAGCTGGGCGACAGGGTGCAGGCCGTGATCGGCGAGCCGGGCAAATTCACCATGGTGGTTTCCGAGCTGCCCGCTGCGGTCTTTACGCTTGCCGTCACCGCCGAGGAATGCGAGCGCGAATATGCGTTTTCTTGCGTGAGCTCCGTGAGCTTTAGCCGGGTTGCCCGCTCGCACGAGCATTATGTCCTCGAAGATATGGGGAAGGCGGGCTGCCGCCTGATCCTCACGCAAACGATCGAATTCGACCGCGAGCTGAGCGAGGACGAGTACGGTATGGAGGCGATGATGCTGACCTTTGCCGGTTTCAGCGCGCTCGCCAAGATCAAGCTCCACGCCGAGGAAGGCGTCGAGGCGGTCAAAGCCATGTCTGAGGCGCAGATGGCGGCGCTGGACGACTTCGACTGCCTGGATTGAGGCACAGCAAAAAGCCTCGTCGCATTTCTGCGGCGAGGCTCCGTCAGATCATGATCTTTCGAACGTGATCCTGCAGACATAACACGGGTCGCCAGACATAGTTCCCGGCGGCGCGAAAAATTACTGATCCAGAAAGCTGCGCATCTTGCGTGACCTGCTCGGGTGCTTGAGCTTCCTCAGCGCCTTGGCCTCGATCTGGCGGATACGTTCGCGCGTCACCGAGAACTGCTGGCCGACTTCCTCGAGCGTGTGATCGGTGTTCATGCCGATGCCGAAGCGCATGCGCAGCACACGTTCCTCGCGCGGGGTGAGCGAGGCGAGAACCCGCGTCACGGTTTCCTTGAGGTTCGCCTGGATCGCGGCATCGACCGGGATGATCGCGTTCTTGTCCTCGATGAAATCACCCAGGTGCGAATCTTCCTCGTCGCCGATCGGCGTTTCGAGGGAGATCGGCTCCTTGGCGATCTTCATCACCTTCCGGACCTTTTCGAGCGGCATCGAAAGACGCTCGGCCATTTCCTCTGGCGTGGGCTCGCGGCCCTGCTCGTGCAGGAACTGGCGCGAAGTGCGCACCAGCTTGTTGATCGTCTCGATCATGTGCACCGGTATGCGGATGGTGCGCGCCTGATCCGCAATGCTGCGGGTGATCGCCTGCCTGATCCACCAGGTGGCATAGGTGGAGAACTTGTAGCCGCGGCGATACTCGAACTTGTCGACCGCCTTCATTAGGCCGATGTTGCCTTCCTGGATCAGGTCGAGGAACTGCAGGCCGCGATTGGTGTATTTCTTGGCGATGGAAATCACGAGGCGCAGGTTCGCCTCGACCATTTCCTTCTTGGCGATACGCGCCTCGCGCTCACCCTTCTGCACCATGTTGACGATGCGGCGGAATTCGGGAATCGACATGCCCGTGGCTGCGGCAATATCGGCGACCTCGGCGCGGATGCGCTCGACCGTGTCGGCCTCGACATCAGCGAAGGCAGCCCACTTCTTGTCGCGCTTCGCCATGTCGGCGAGCCAGCTGTCGTCGAGCTCGTGGCCGACGTATTTGCCCAGGAAATCGGAGCGCTTGACCTTGTAGCGCTCGGCAAGGCGCAGCAACTGGCCGCCCAGTGCAGTGAGCCGACGGTTGAAGGCATAGAGATTATCGACCAGGAACTCGATCTTGGTCGCGTGAAACTGCACACTCTCGACCTGCGCGGTAAGGTCCTCGCGCAGCTGCTGGTACTTCTTTTCCCTGGTGGCTGGGAAATCGTTGCTCGCACCGAGCGCATTGAGGCGTTCGCCCTGGATCTTCTCGAATGACTTGAACAGCTTGGTGATGAGTGCAAACTTCTCAAGCGCCTCAGGCTTGAGCTGCGCTTCCATCTGCGCGAGGCTGAGGGTGTTGTCCTCTTCCTCTTCCTCGACAGGGCGCTTGGCGCGCCGCTCGATCTGGTCGTCGTCCTCGTCTTCCTCGGCGCTGACTTCTTCTTCCTCGACTTCTTCCTCGTCCTTGAAGGACGGTCCGGCGGTTTCCTCGGAAATCTCGCCGCTGTCGTCTTCGCCGCCTTCCACCATCTTGTCGACCGGATGCTCCTTGGAGAGCATCGCGTCGAGATCGACAATCTCGCGAAGCTGCATCTCGCCGTTGTTGAGCGCTTCGGACCACAGGATGATGGCGTGGAAGGTGATCGGGCTTTCGCACAGGCCCAGGATCATCATGTCGCGACCGGCCTCGATCCGCTTGGCGATGGCAATCTCGCCCTCGCGGCTCAGCAGTTCGACCGCGCCCATCTCGCGCAGATACATGCGCACCGGATCGTCGGTGCGCTCGATCACTTCCTTTTTCTTGGTCTCTACCGGTCGCGACGGAGCGGAGCCATTGTCCTGCGAATCGATTTCGTCGGGGCCGTCGTCTTCGTCCTCGGCCTGCCCGTCTTCGTCGCTCTCGACGATGTTGACGCCCATTTCAGAGATCGCGGCCATGATGTCCTCGATCTGCTCGGAAGACATCTGGTCCTGCGGCAGGGCCTCGTTCAATTCGTCATAGGTGATGACGCCGCGCCGCTTTGCGCGCGCGATCAGCTTCTTGATCGAAGCCTCGTTGAGGTCGATCAGTGGAGCGTCGGTGCCATCGGCCTTGTCGCCTTGGGGGTCTTCGTTTGTTTCGAGCTTCATTGTTCCGCCATTGTAACGTGGCCCGCACATTCCGGTTGACCCGGATCCCTCACGATGCCTGTTCTGCCGCCGCCCGGCTGCTCGCCATGTGCACGAGACGCCGTTCGAATTCCAGTTTTCTCTTCAAGAGCCTTTGCTGCTCCGCATAGGCCTCGTCAGAAAGGTCGAACTCAAACCTGCTCGTCGCCTCGGCGAGAGCCAGTTCGAGAGCGGGTCGTTCGACCAGAATGCCGACTGCCTGTGAAAGTTCCGCCGCTGCATCGCTGCGCGAGGCGTTCTCTCCCAGAAAGCCGAACCGCAACCCCGCATATTCGCGCGGCTCCGGCGCTATGACCCCGTTATCGGCCAATATGGTGGGAAGGTCCGCGTTTTCAACCGCTACTGCGGCATCGCAGCAATCGAGCAGGAGGCCGAAGCGAGGATCGAGACCCCGCGTTCGCGCCAGCGTATCTGCATGGCGGGATATCTCGTCTGGCCAGCGCACAAATCCGGCAAGCACGGCCGCCGACAGTCCATCGCGTGCTCCGCCCTGCGATGCCCTGCGCAGGCGCTCGGCATTGCGTGGCGAGGGGCGGGCGGGCAGCGGCACGCCGCGCCGAAATTCGCGACGTTCTTGGCGCTGCGGAAAGGCGAAGGCGGAGTAGTTATCGAGGAGATCGCGCCGATAGAGCGCTTTGATGTCCGGCTCGGCGATCGCTTCGATATGGGTGAGAAGCCGCGCCTTCAGCCCTGCCTTGTCCTCGGGCGTGGCGAGCGGCATGGCATCGCGCTCGGCCAGCCAGAGCGTATCGACGAGGCTGCACGCGCCTTCGATCAGCGCTTCCATAGCCTTGGCACCATCGCGCTTGACCAGATCGTCCGGGTCCAATCCGGATGGCAGCGTCGCGATCCGTAACGAGTGCGCGGGCTTCAGCATCGGCAACGCCCTGCCGATCGCGCGCATCGCCGCGCGCTGCCCGGCTGCATCGCCGTCGAAGCACAGCACCGGGCTCTCGACCTGCCGCCACAGCAGCTCGATCTGCGTTTCGGTGAGCGCCGTGCCCATCGGCGCGACGCATTCCACGATGCCCGCGGCAGCGAGCGCGACCACATCCATGTAGCCTTCGACAACGATCAGCCTGCCCGATTGGCGCGCGGCTGGCGCGGCATTGTGCAGGTTGTAGAGCGTGCGCCCCTTGTCGAACAGTGGCGTATCGGGCGAGTTGAGATACTTCGGTGCGTCCTTGTTGGCGCTGTCGAGGATGCGTCCACCGAACGCGATCACCCGCCCGCGCGTATCGCGGATCGGCAGCATCAGCCGTCCTCGAAAACGGTCGTAAGGGTCGCGATCGTCGACCTTGATGCGGAGCCCCGCCTCGATCAGCATATCCTCGGGAAAGCGGGCGAGTGCCGCCTTCATCGCCTGCCGATCCTCGGGAGCGTAGCCGAAGCCGAACTGGGCGGCGGCGTGCTCGGTGATCCCCCGCTTGTCGAGATAGGCACGCGCCGCCGCGCCGCCGGGACCGTGAAGGCTCTCCACGAACCAGTCCTGCGCGGCCTGCATCACGTCGTGCAGCGTATCGCGCTTGTGCGCCGCTTCGGCCGCGCGCGGATCGGGAGCGGGCACTTCCATCCCGGCTTCGGAGGCGAGTTCCTTGATCGCATCCATGAAGGCGAGGCCGCGCTGATCGGTCATCCAGCGTATCACGTCGCCGTGCGCGCCGCATCCGAAGCAGTGATAGAAGCCCTTCTCGTCGTTGACGGTGAAGCTGGGCGACTTCTCGTTGTGGAACGGGCAACAGGCCTTGAACTCGCGCCCCGCCTTGGTCAGCCGCGTCGTGCGCGAAATCACGCCTGAAAGCGTGACGCGCGCGCGCAGTTCATCAAGCCATTGCGGGGAGAGCGCCATGCATCCCCCATACGATAGCTCGCCGGGAAATTACACTGCCATCACGAGTTTGTGCTCAGGCCAGCGCTGCTTTCACCAATGCGCTTGCCAGGCCCATGTCGAGCTCGGCGCCGTGGCGCGACTTCAGTTCGGCCATGACCTTGCCCATATCCTTGAGCGAAGCCGCGCCGACCGCCGCCTTGACCTCTTCGATCGCGGCTTTAGTTTCCGCCTCGCTCAACTGTTTGGGCAGGAAATCCTCGATCACCGCAAGTTCGGCGCGCTCTTCCGCCGCGCGTTCGGCCCGGCCACCCGCCTCGAACAGCTCGATCGATTCCTTGCGCTGCTTGGCCATCTTTTGTAGCACTTCAATCACCAGGGCGTCGTCCTCGGGCAGCGCCGAGGCGGTGCGCAGTTCGATGTCGCGGTCCTTGATCTTGGCGAGAATCAGGCGAAGCGCGCCGGTGCGCGGTTTGTCGCCGCCTTTCATCGCGGAAATCTGGGCGGTCTTGATGTCATCGCGCAGCATGTTTGCTCGGCTTTCTTGCAACAGGTGGGGTCAATTCGCGCGTGCTAGCAGCGCAGACGGGGATTTGCACGCCTCGCGGCTTGACGCGGTGCACAATGCTCTCTAGCCGACATCGCTTAGCACCTACCGCTGTATCCCACCCACGGAGCGCCTCATGGCCGACGCCGCATCTTCGCACGCGCCTCAACCACTGGGCGCGACGGGAGTCCTTGTGCTTGCCGATGGCAGCGTCATCTGGGGTAGGGGCTTTGGCGCGATTGGCGAGGCGGTTGGCGAGGTGTGTTTCAACACCGCGATGACCGGCTATCAGGAGGCGATGACCGATCCCTCCTATGCCGCGCAGATCGTCACCTTCACGTTTCCGCACATCGGCAATGTCGGCGTGAATGACGAGGACATCGAATCGAAAGTAGACGGCGCGCTGGGTTGCGTGGTGCGCGAGGACGTGACCCTGGCTTCCAATTTTCGCTCACGCGGCGAGTTCGGAGACTGGCTGACGGCGAAGGGCAAGATCGGCCTCGCTGGCGTCGATACCCGCGCGCTGACGCGCCGCATCCGCATGGCGGGCGCGCCCAACGCGGTGATCGCCCACGCTCCCGACGGCAAGTTCGACATTCCCGAGCTGCTGAGCAAAGCGCGCGGCTGGCCGGGACTGGAAGGGATGGACCTTGCCCGGCTGGTTACCCGCAGCGCTGAGGAAGAATGGAAGGGCGGCGTGTGGAGCCTCGGCAAGGGCTATGCACGCAGCCCGCGCGATCCGGGCGAGGGCAAGCAGCCCGGCCTGATCGACCGGGCACTGCGCCGCACCGGGGACAAGCCGCGCCCGCATGTCGTGGCGATGGATTTCGGTGCGAAGGACAACATTTTCCGCAATCTGGTAAAAGCCGGAGCGAGGGTGACGGTGGTGCCCGCCGAGGTTTCGCTGGAAAAGGTGCTCGATCTGAAGCCCGACGGCGTGTTCCTTTCCAACGGGCCGGGCGATCCGGCGGCGACGGGGAAGTATGCGGTGCCGGTAATCAAGGCGCTGCTGGAACGCGACGTGCCGATTTTCGGCATATGCCTTGGCCATCAGATGCTGGCGCTGGCCGCAGGGGCCAATACGAGCAAGATGCATCAGGGCCACCGCGGCGCCAACCATCCGGTGCAGTGCGTTGGCGGAGACTGGGGGACAAGTGAGGGTCTGGTCGAGATCACCTCGATGAACCACGGCTTCGCGGTCGACAATGCGACGCTTCCGCCCGAAGTGGAGGAAACCCACGTCTCGCTGTTCGACGGCTCCAATTGCGGGATTTCGATCAAGGGCAAACGCGCCTTCGGGGTGCAGTATCACCCCGAGGCGTCACCGGGCCCACAAGACAGTTATTACCTGTTCGAGAAGTTCGTGGGGATGTTAACATGAATGTTCGACTTACCGTCTTGGGATGTTTCGTCGCGCTCAGCCATCAAGTCGCAATGGCTACCGAACTCGATGACATCCGCGACCTTAAAGGAAAGATCGCGGATGCGCTCGATGCTGGTTATTCAATTAAAGCTGTCTGCGGAAGTTCCACCGGCAAGGTGATTTTTCAAGATGACCTTGAAAAAGGCTGACAAGATGACGCGATAGGAGGGGTACGAATAGTTTTTCTCCGAGGGCCTAATGTGGTCGACATACTTTTTATTGATACTACCGGTCGAATGTTGAGCGCGACCGAAGATGGCGGACTTGTAGCAGAAATTTACACGAACCCTGATCGTGGAGAGTTGGTTTGGTTTTTCGCATACGCTCGAACAGGGGTTACTGAGGCATACAGCTTGAACAAAGGCAACCCCGCTTACGTGTTTTGGTCTGCAAATAAGCCAAGTGTGGATTACCCAAGCAAACCGCCTCGCACAATCGGTCCCAAAGTTTCCTCCTTTATTGCAAGGTGCATTTGAGTGCCCAAACGCACTGACATCTCCTCGATCCTCGTCATCGGCGCTGGCCCGATCATCATCGGCCAGGCCTGCGAGTTCGACTATTCGGGCACCCAGGCGATCAAGGCGTTGAAGGAGGAGGGCTACCGCGTGGTCCTCGTCAACTCCAACCCCGCCACGATCATGACCGATCCGGACATGGCCGACGCCACCTATGTCGAGCCGATCACGCCCGAGATCGTCACCCGCATCATCGAGAAGGAGCGCCCCGACGCGCTGCTGCCGACGATGGGCGGGCAGACCGCGCTCAACACCGCGCTTGCGCTGTTCAACGACGGCACGCTGGAAAAGTTCGGCGTGCAGATGATCGGTGCCGATGCCGACGCCATTGACAAGGCAGAGGACCGCCAGCGTTTCCGCGAGGCGATGGACAAGATCGGCCTCGAATCCGCCCGATCGGGCGTGGCTCATTCGGTGGAAGAGGCGCTCGCGGTGCTGGAGCGGACCGGCCTGCCGTCAATCATCCGGCCCAGCTTCACGCTCGGCGGCACTGGTGGCGGCATCGCCTATAACCGGACCGAGTTCGAACAGATCGTGCGCTCCGGCCTCGACGCGTCGCCGACCACCGAGGTGCTGATCGAGGAGAGCCTGCTCGGCTGGAAAGAGTTCGAGATGGAAGTTGTCCGCGACCGCAAGGACAACTGCATCATCATCTGCTCGATCGAGAACGTCGATCCGATGGGCGTGCATACCGGCGATTCGATCACCGTTGCCCCGGCGCTGACGCTGACCGACAAGGAATACCAGATCATGCGCAACGCCAGCATCGCGGTGCTGCGCGAGATCGGGGTGGAGACGGGCGGCTCGAACGTGCAGTTCGCGGTCAACCCCGACGACGGCCGGCTGATCGTGATCGAGATGAACCCGCGCGTCTCGCGCTCGTCGGCGCTGGCGTCGAAGGCCACCGGCTTTCCGATCGCCCGCGTCGCGGCGAAGCTCGCGGTCGGATATACGCTCGACGAGATCACCAACGAGATCACCGGCGCGACCCCCGCCAGCTTCGAGCCGACCATCGATTATGTGGTGACGAAGATACCCCGGTTTGCCTTCGAGAAGTTCAAGGGGGCCAAGGCCGAACTGTCGACCGCGATGAAGTCTGTCGGCGAAGTCATGGCGATCGGCCGCAATTTCCCCGAATCATTGCAAAAGGCGTTGCGCGGTCTCGAAACCGGGCTCGACGGGTTCAACCGCATCGAGGAGCTGGCAGGCGCTGGGCGCGAGGCGATCGTGGCGCGGCTATCGCTGCGCGCGCCGGACCGGCTGCTGGTGGCAGCCCAAGCCTTCCGCGAGGGACTGAGCCTGGAAGAAATCCACGCCGTCACGCAGTACGACCCATGGTTCCTGCGCCACATCGAAGACATCATGAAAGCCGAAGCACAGGTTGCTCGGGATGGCCTGCCCAGGGATGCGGCTGGCCTGCGCCGCCTCAAGGCGATGGGCTTTTCCGACAGCAAGCTGGCGCGGCTCGCGGTGCGTTCGGTCCATGTCGCGGGTGGGCTTGGCGAGACCCAGGCCAAGCGCACCGGCCTGCTGCACGATGCGCTCAAGGCGATGGCAGGCGCGACCAGCGAAAAGGAAGTGTGCGAGCTGCGCCACAAACTTGGCGTCCATCCCCTCTTCAAGCGGATAGACAGCTGCGCCGCCGAGTTCGAGGCAATCACGCCCTATATGTATTCGACCTACGAGGCTCCGCTGTTCGGCGAGCCAGAGTGCGAGGCGGCTCCGTCCGACCGGCGCAAGATCGTGATCCTGGGCAGCGGGCCGAACCGCATCGGACAGGGCATCGAGTTCGATTACTGCTGCGTCCACGCCTGTT
>CAMDQY010000023.1 GCA_945906005.1 Novosphingobium sp. Chol11
CATCAACGCGTGGAACTCCATGCGATCGCGGGAAAAATGGCTTGATCCGGCGCATCTGCACCTCACTCAGCATAAACAGATCGTCCACAAGCAGCACCTCCTCGTGCCACCATTGAATCAACCCTCAGCCCATCATGCAAGCAATTTAACAGGTCCTGACCCTAGTACTTCGATTTTGCGATCAGCCTCTCGGCTACGGCCTTGAGTTCGGGCGTGACAGCTGCAGTCAGCATCTGCTCGCACATTTCGGGTGAGGGAATCCGCGCCGAACCGCAGATGACCAGCGTCGAACCTATGTTTGCTTCGTCCAGCAGCATCTCGGTCTTGAGCAGTTCAAGCTGGAAGCGCACCGGGCGAAGCTCTTCTCGCAGCAGGAAGTCAGTGTCGCGAAAGGCAAGACGGTAGGTGGGATGACGCGTCTGCGGCGTGTCGTTCGGCCTGGACTCATCGAACTGCGCTTCCTGTTCAGCCTTGTAGAAGCGCCGTTCGGTCAGGTTCATTTCTTCTTCTGTCATGGCCTTCCCTTAAAGCTTTGGCTCACTGGCGTGAACCCTTGCCCTACCCGCCTTTCGCGCTAGGCTTGCGGGATGACAAGCAGGAGGCAGGTATTGAGCGGGTTTGGCGCCGCCGCATTGTTGAGCGCGGTGCCGCACCAGGCGGGTGGTTCGCCGCCACTTGCACGGGGCGCGCGGCTGCGAACGGGAGATACGGTCGGGCTGGTGTGTCCCGCAGGTTTCGTTGGCGACCGCTTCGGCGTCGAGCAAGTCTCCGACACGGTGCGTGCGATGGGACTGGTCCCCAAACCCGCCCGGCATCTGCTGTCGCGCGAGGGCTATCTGGCCGGAACCGACGAACAGCGCGCAGACGACCTTAACACCATGTTCGCCGATGATACAGTGCGCGCGATTTTCGCGGTGCGCGGCGGCTGGGGCTGCCAGCGAGTCCTCCCCTACGTCGATTTCGACCTGATCCGTGCTCACCCCAAGCTGTTTGTGGGATCGAGCGACATCACCGCGTTGCTGCTCGCAAACTGGGGTAAGGCAGGCCTGTTCGGGATACATGGGCCGAACGCCTCACATTCTTGGCCGCCCAAGACATGGTCCGATTTTCGCGCGCTCGCATTCGAGGGTGCATTGCCGACCTATACGGTGCCGCCGTGGCAGGGGCCGGGCCTTGCGCCTCGCGGCGACCGGGTGCAGACGTTTGGCGGCGGCACGGCGACAGGCCGGCTGCTAGGCGGCAATCTCTCGGTTATTTCGGCAATGGTCGGAACGTCTTTCCTGCCCGACTTTACAGGCGCGATCCTGTTCCTCGAGGAAACCAACGAGGCCGAATACCGCATTGACCGGATGCTGACCCAACTGGCGCAGGCGGGCGTTCTCAAGTCGCTCGCGGGCGTCGTGTTTGGCCAGTGCACCAATTGCACCAATCCCGGCGCGCCATATTCCAACTACACCGTCTACGAAGTGATGGACCATCACTTCAGGCCGCTCGGCGTGCCCGCTTTCTCGGGCCTTCGCATCGGCCATATCTCCGATACGATCAGCCTGCCGGTGGGGGCCGAAGTGCGGATCGATGCCGACAAGGGCACGTTGCAAGTGCTTGAAGCAGCCGTCGCCTAATTTCCAATCTCGCGCTTTTCAGTCGCATATTGCTGTGCCCGCAGGCGCAAGAAGTGGCGGATTGTCTCCAGCGTCTTTTCGTCTAGCTCAGGGAACCTGGGCATCCCGGCAGACACGAGCGCGCCATCCCTGACCACCGTGCGGAACGCCGCGGCATCGAGAATGACCGGTGAGGTCCGCAGGTTGGGGCCGCTCCCCGCGGCGAGCGCCTGAAACCCGTGGCAGACCATGCACTGGCCGAAGGCGCGCCCGCCCTGTTCGAGCAGCGCCGTGTTTGGTGCGAATCCCGGATCGTCGAGCGGTGGTCGGGTGAGTGACAGATCGGGTTTGGGCAATCGAGCTTTGCCGTTCAACGCAAAGGTCAACACCCGGCGCGGCAAATAATAGTCGCTCTCGAGCTTGGCGTTCTCGGGCGAGAACAGCCCCCCGCCCCCCGCACCATTGCCGGTTAGCACGGTGATATATTGGGTGGTGCCGAGGCGATAGGAGATCGGCGGGGCGACCACCGGCGCGCCCGTGGCATAGCGCCATAGCTCCTTGCCGGTGTTCGCATCGTAGGCGACGAGATAGCCGTCCAGTCGGCCTTGGAATACGATGCCGCCGGCAGTCGAAAGCACGCCGCCGGGCCAGTTGCCGGGCAGGGCAACGCGCCAGCGCTCTTTCTGCGCGACCGGATCCCAGGCCTTGAGAAACCCTCGTCGCGCGCCGGGCAGATCGGGGTCAGGGTCCATCATCGCGCCCATGGCAAGCGCGGGCGGCAGATTGGCAATGTCCAGCCCGTCATCGCCGATCGTCGATGCGCCTTCGATCACCGGAATGTAGAGCAGACCGGTGATCGGGCTGAAACTTTGCGGCAGCCATGAATGCGCGCCGCGCACTCCGGGCCACAGCTCGAACAGGCCCTTCTTACCGTGATAGCGCAGTCCGGGGTTCTCGATCGGACGCCCGGTGTTCTGATCGATCCGCTCCGCCCAGGTAACCTTGTCTGCAAATTGGCCGGTCGATAGCAATTCACCGGTTGCCCGGTCGATCACGTAGACAAACCCGTTCTTGGGCGCCTGGATCAATACCTTGCGCGGCTTGCCGCCGATCTCCAGCGTCGCAAGGCTCATGTCTTGCGTGGCGGTGCAGTCCCACTGGTCGCCAGGGCAGACCTGATAGTGCCAGACGTATTCGCCGGTATCTTCCTTGACGGCGACAACCGAGGCGAGGAACAGGTTATCTCCGCCTTTGGGGCTGCGAACCGCCTGATTGTAAGGAAAACCGTTGCCGACGCCGATGTAGATGAGGCCGAGATCGGGATCATGCGAAAAGGCGTTCCACGCGGTTCCCCCGCCGCCTCGGCGCGATCCGTCAGGTCGGGCCCAGCCATCGGGCCACGTCTCGCGCATCAGCGCCTCCGCCTTGTCGCCGCCCGTATTCGGTTCGGCTCCGGGCACGGTGTAGAACCGCCACAGCCGCTTGCCGGTGGCCGCGTCATAAGCTGTGACGAAACCGCGCAGCGGCGTGAAATCCGCGCCACCGTGACCGACGATAACCTTGCCATCGAACACCCGCACCGGCCCGTTGATATAGCGCATGTCGCCAGCAGGAAATTCGCGCTGCTCCCACAGATGCGAGCCGTCTTCGGCATCGAGTGCGATCATCCGGCCATCATGGGTGCCCAGGAACACGCGACCATCTTCATAGGCGAGGCCTTTTGGCCCCCAGCCGAGCCGCAGTTGCATGCCGCTCGAGGCTTCGCGCGCGCCGGTGTCATGGTCCCACAGCGGCTTGCCGCTCGCGCCATCGAAGGCGCGGACATGGCCGTGACCGGTGGTCACGAACAGTTTGCCTTGCGCCATTACCGGCCCGGTTGCGCTGTTGCCCTGCGGCAGGTCGGCGAACCAGGCGAGCTTCAAATCCGCGACGTTGGCACTGCCGATCTGGTCGATCGGACTGTAGTGCTGCTCGGCCCCGGTATTGCCGAATCCATGCCATTCGTCAGCCGCCGTTCTCTCGTTCGCGGCAGGTTTGCAACCTGACTGCAACGCCACTGCAAGCAATGCGCAAAGCAATCGCATTCTCATGGCTCAGCTCCTGGGCAGCGCAAAGGCGGTGATGGCCCCGTTTTGCTTGCCGTTGCTCAACGGCGCGTCCGAGGCAACGACGACATATTGCCGCCCGTCCCTGCCCATGAAGGTCATCGGCCTGGTCGCGGACGAGCCGGGCAGATCAACTTCGAACAGCATCTTGCCGGTCTCGCTATCCCAGGCGCGGAAGGCATGATCCTGCGATGCGCCCGCGAACACCAGACCGCCAGCCGTCGCCATGGTGCCGCCAGACACCGGAGTGCCGATGGTGAAGGGCAAATGCATCGGGGTGCGCATCGGCCCAAGATCGCGCGCCGAGCCGAACGGGCGACGCCAAACCATCTTGCCGGTCTTCAAATCGATGGCGTTTAGTAATCCGTAGGGCGGTTCCTGGCAGGGAACGCCGATCGGCGAGACGAACGGCGAGATATTCGCGGCATATGGCGTGCCTTCTTGCGCTACCGCACCGCCCAGGTTCGCTCGCGAATTCGCCTTGAGCGTGCGAGCCTCAGGATCATCGCGCGGGATCAGGCGGATATAATTGACCATCTGTGTCGAAACGGTGAAGCCAAGCTGACGCGTGGTATCAACCGAGAGGCTGCCCCAGTTGGTGCCGCCGGAATAGCCGGGATCGGCAATGCTGGGGGTCACGCCGGGCGGGGTGAAGTACCCGTCATAGCGCGCTTGCCTGAACTTAACGCGGCACCACAACTGGTCGAGCGCGCTGATGCCCCACATGTCGCGCTCTTCGAGCAGCGCCCGGTCGAGCCGTGCAAATTGGGTCGACCACGGCTGGGTCGGGGACATCTTCTCGACACCGCCCTGTTGCGGCGCGGGGCGTTCCTCGATCGGGAACAGCGGCGTGCCGTCGCGTCGGTCGAACACGAAGGTCTGGCCGCGCTTGGTCGGCTGCAACAGCGCGGGAACGACTTCGCCCCCTTTGCCGTGCCAGTCGAACAGCACCGGCTGAGAAGCGATGTCATAGTCCCAGACATCGTAATGCGTAGTTTGGAAATACCACTTGAGCGCACCCGTCTCGACATCGAGCGCGACAACCGAACTGGCAAACTTGTTACTGCCATCCGAGCGATGACCGCCATAGTAATCGGGCGTCGCATTGCCGAGCGGGGCATAAACCATGCCCAGTTCCTCGTCGCCGCTCAGCGGCCCCCAGGCATTGGGCGTACCCTGAGCGTAGATCTCGCCTTCGCCTGGTTCGCCGCGCTTGTCGAGGTTGTCGACATCCCAGGCCCATGCGAACTTGCCTGTCACGGCATCGTAAGCGCGGATCACGCCCGAAGGTTCATTGGCATACTGGCCATCAGCGACTGCGCTGCCCAGCACCACTCTGCCGCGCACCACAGTTGGCGCCGAGGTTTGCCTGATGAAGCCGGGATTGCGCTGGACGATGCCATGCTTGAGATCGACGATCCCGCCCTGTCCAAACCCTTTGCACAGCTTGCCGCTCGCCGCATCGAGCGCGAGCAGCCGCTCGTCGGTTGCCGCGACGAATATCCGCCTGGCGCAATCACCCTCAGCCCCGGGCACCTCATAGTAGCCTACGCCGCGGCACTTCGACAGGAAATGGCCGGAAACATCGGAGCGGGCATCGAATTTCCACACCGTCTTGCCGGTCTCCGGTTCGGTGGCGATCACGTCGCTGAGCGGCGTGCAATTGTACAGCAGGTCGCCCGCCTTGAGCCCGACGGTCTGCACCTGCGCCATCGGTTTGGGATCGAACGGCCCCATCGGGATCGACCAGATCTTCTCCAGCTTGCCGACATTGCTGCGGTCGATCTGCTTCAATTGCGAGAAGTGACGGCCCTGATTGCTCCCGCCGAAATGCGGCCAGTCGCTTGTCGGATCGGCAGCGGCAGCAACCAGCGCGCGTGCAGCCGATTGCGGCGCTTCATAGCCCGAGCGTGCAGCAAGTATTATCGCCAGCATCGCGGTCAGGGCCAGCGTCGCAAGGCTGGCAAGTCGCGCCGCGCGTGGGCCCTTCCACAGCGCATTGATCAGGAACGGCAGTCCTAGCACCAAGGGCGAAAGCAGGCGCGGCGCGAGTGCCCAGCCGTCCAGCCCCGCTTCGATGAACGACCACACCGCCGTCGCTGCAAGCAGGCCAAGGAATATCCAGAAGCCCGTGCGCCAGCGTCCGAGAATTACGGCGATGCCCGAAGCAGCGGTAGCGAGGCCGGCAGGCAGATAATAGAACGAGCCGCCAAGGCCGATCAGCTGGCCGCCCCACCAGGCCATGACCGCGCCGATCACCAGCAGGATCAGTCCGAACAAGATTGCAGCCAAGCGGCCAAACGTCATCCCGGCTTTCATGAGCCAGCTCTCCCCCGTCGTTCTCTCACCAGTTGTTGCCCATGTGCGATGCAAGGGCAAGCTGGTTCACATATCGTTGCCGCCGGACTAGGGGGTAGCTGATAAACCCCTTGAGGAGCATTGAGCGAGGCGATGAGCAGCGAGTTTTCCGACTGGATCGGCCGGACCGAGGAAATGACCGACACGATCGAGCCTGCGCGCAGCAATGCCCTGCGTGCGGCGCTGGGCGATCCCGCGACGAACATGGCCGGCGAGGCCATGCCGCTGCTGCACCACTGGCTCTATTTCTGGAACGTGCAGCCGCTAGCCGGGCTTGGTGAGGACGGCCATCCGGCGAAAGGTGGCTTCCTGCCGCCGGTGCCGCTGCCGCGCCGGATGTGGGCTGGCGGCAGGCTCGAATTCGTCCAGCCGCTGATGCTGGGCGAGCACGCCACCAAGGTCTCGAAGATTCTCGATGTTCAAGAGAAGACGGGTAAGACCGGCAGGCTCGTGTTTGTCACGGTCGAGCACCGGCTCAGCGGCGAGAGAGGATTGGCGATCATCGAGGAGCAGGACCTTGTCTACCGTGAGCCTGCTGCCCCCGGTTCGATATCCGGTCCGACGGGCGACGGTCCTACGCCGGAAGCACCGTGGTGCGAGAGCCTCGATCCCGATACGGTGCTGCTGTTCCGCTATTCGGCGCTGACCATGAACGGGCACCGCATCCACTACGATCTGCCCTATGCGATGGACGAGGAAGCCTATCCTGCGCTGGTTGTGCACGGCCCGCTTCAGGCGAGCCTGCTGATCGATCTCGCCGCGCGCAATCTCGGCAGGCCGATCGCGAAATTCTCATTCCGGGGACAGCAGCCTGCCTTCGCTGGTGCGCCGCTGTTCGTTTGCGGCGAAACGAGTGAAGACGGCGCAAGTGTCTGGACCGAGCAGGACGGCAGTAAAAACATGACGGCGAGCGTCACCGCCGCCTGACAATTCCAGTTTTCAGATCTGCGCGGGCAGCACGTCTTCGGGGGCGTGCATCCTGGCGACAGAGGAAGAGTAATCGGGTCCGCGCCGCAGGAAATTGCCGCCGTCGACCGAAATCATCTGCCCGGTGATCCAGCGCGATTCGTCCGAAAGCAGGAAGCGCGCGGCCATCGCGACATCCTCGGGCTGACCGAGGCCGTGCATCGGTGTCTGGCTGATGTAGCTCGCCACCACCTCGCCCTCGCGCGGCAGTCCCTCCATGATCTCGGTCTCGATGAAGCCGGGGCGGATCGCGTTGAAACGCACCTTGGCGCGGCCATATTCGTCCGCCGCGTTGCGCATCATTTCCTCGATGCCAGCCTTGCCCACGGTATAGGCTCCGAAGAACGGGTGGGTGACGTGGCCGGCGATCGACGACATGCCAACGAACGAACCGCCGCCAGCTGCCGCCATGTGCTTCACTGAATGCTTCACGCACAGCATCGTCGAGAGCACGTTGAGGTGCAGTACGCGGATGAAGTTCTCGGTGTCCTGAAGGTGGAATGGCGCCAGCATGCCGCCGCCACCGGCATTGGCGACAAAGCCATGCAACCCCCCGCCAAACGTGACAGCTTCGGCGACGATGCGCGCCACGTCGTCCTCGGAGGTGACGTCACCGGTGGCAATATGGATCGCGCCGCCAGCCTCGCTGATGCGCGCCGCAGTGCTCTCCAGCGGCTCGCGCCTGCGTCCGCAGATCGTGACTTTCGCGCCTTCCGCTGCCGACAGAATGGCGCAGGCCGCACCAATGCCGGTGCCTCCGCCGGTGACGATCACCGAGCGACCTTCGAGCGATTTGCCGGTCATTGTGCTGTCCTTTCGCTTAGGCCTCGGCAGTCGCCGAAAAGCTCAGCATGCCCGTCACCAGCGATGCGCGCATGCCATTGTCGATGTCGATGTTCTGGCCGCTGACGAAGGTCGCCGCTGGGCTGCCGAGAAATGCGAGCAGCGTGGCGACTTCGCGCCCGGTCACCATGCGGCCGGCGGCATCGATCGAGAAATTCATCGCGGCATCGCCCATGGTCTCGAAGAAGTCCTTCACCAGCGGGGTGTCGATAGGCGAGGGACACACGCTGTTAATGCGCACGCCAAGGCCGCGCAGGCGCGCCGCTTCGCGCATGGTCCACACCTGCATGGTCTCTTTGGTGAAGGCATAAGGCGTGGTGCCAAGATCGCGACCTTCGAGCCACTTCGCCCTGGCGTCCCAGCCATCTTGCGCCAGCAGTTCGAGATGCTGGGGCAGACGCTGCGACCAGGCCATGCCGGCGATCGAGGCCGTAGTGACGACCGCGCCGCCATTCTCGATCTTCGGCAGCAGTGCTTCGGTCAGGTGGATCGGGGCCAGGATATTCACCGCCAGCACGATCTCGCGCTGGCTGGTGTCGGCAACGCCGGCGTTGTTGAACAGTGCCGCAATCGGACCGTCGATCTTTGCGACCGCAGCGTCGATTGCCTCGCGGCTGGAGAGGTTGGTTTCGATGAAGGTGTCGTGCGTGCCGGTGGGCTCGCGCAGGTCCAGCACCGTGACCTTCGGCTTGCCGAGTTCGGCCAGCACTTCGAGCAGACCTGCACCGACGCCGGTCGCACCGCCCGTTACCACCACATGCTTGCCTGAAAAATCGAAACCCGACATGCCTACTCCCCTCGCTGGATTGCGCTTTATTGGCCCGGACCCATAAGCGAGATTGCGAGCGCGTCAATTGTCGAGAAGCCGATCCCTCCGCACCCTTCTGGCGCAAGCCACGACCATGTGCTTAATGGTCGCCGAACCTTATGCTTCGACGAGGCCAATGTGACGGAACCGATACGCCGCAGGCGGCAGCGACGAAGCCGCGAAGATGTCCTGTGCCTGATCCGAGACGCGGCGCTCCAGCTGTTTGCCGAGCGCGGTTTCGCCGGTGCGACAACGCAGGAGATCGCCCGCAAGGCAGACGTCAGCGAAACCCTTCTGTTCCGGCACTTCGGCGGGAAGGCCAATCTCTACGACGCGGTGGTCTCCGCGCCGTTCATCAAGATCATGGAGACTTTCGGGGAAGAGCAGCAACAGGCCCACGCGAAAGGTGTCGAAGCGCCCAATGCAAGCAAGCAGAGCGGCGAACTGTTCGATTTCTTTGAGCAGAACCGCGAGGTGTTCAGCGCGCTCGTGCTCGGCAGCTCTGCCTCCAATGGCAATGAGCCGGTGCGCTTGGCTGGCCTCGAAGCCACCTTCGAGCAGGCTGCGAATGAAATCAGCGCCGCCTATTCGCGCGCCGGAAAGGCGCCGCCATTCGATCTCGACATCGCGGGGCGCCTGATCTTCGGTATGGTCGCCGCAGCGGTGTTGCTGCGACCGCTGTTGTTCTCGGCCAGCGAGGCCACGCCAGATCAGATACGCGCAGTCATCACCGCAATGAGCGCGCAGTCATTGTGGCCAGACTGAACGGGGAATGGCGATTGTGTTGCGACAAGGTGACATCGGTATGAGCGCGATCAAGGTTCCGAGCACGATCGAGGATCTCGACCGAGCAAGTCTTGAAGCGCTGATCCAGGTCATGCATCCCGGCACCAGCGTGACCGGGTGCCTCTTCAAGGAGGCGCGCTGACGCGGCGAGATGGTCTCGACCGCGGGTCGGGTGAAGCTGCGGCTCGAATACGGACCCGGCTCGCGCGATCTGCCCCAGGATGTGCTGCTCAAGATGTGCATCGAGGGCGATGTATCCGCACCGGTGCTCTACGAGACCGAAACCGAGGTCTATCATCGCGTGCTGCCTGGCCTCGCGATCGAGCGGCCCTTGTGCCTTGCCGCCGCCTTCGACGAGGAGAGCTCTGCCTTCGTGCTCATGCCCGAAGATCTTTCGGCACAGGACGCATTTTTCCCCAACGTACTCGAACCGCCGCTTTCGCCCGCTAAGGTCGGCGAATTGCTCGATCTCCTGGCGGTGCTTCACGCGCGCTACTGGAACAGCCCAGATCTCGATGCGATGAGCAGCTGGCTCAGCAGCCTGACCCAGGGCCGCCAGTTCGAATTCTTTGACAAAACGCACCGGTCGCGATCCAGCACTATGTCGATACGATCCCCTATCGTGCCGACCTCATCACCCGGATCGGCCGCTCTCCCGCGCGGCTCTGGCAGAACGTCAAGTCGGTCCACGCATGGCAGGAGCGCAATCTGCCGGTCACGTTCCAGCACGGTGACACTGGCGCTCACAACACCTACCATCTGCCCGACGGGCGCTGCGGCTATCTCGACTGGCAGCTATCGGTGCGTGGCCACTGGTCGCACGACGTGCATTACCTCGTCACCACCGCGCTTTCGGTGGCGGACCGGCGGGGCCACGAAAAGGCGCTGGTCGAGCGGTATCTGGCGCGGCTCGCGGCGCTTGGCGTGCCTAAAGTTCCGCTAATCGATGAGGCGATGCGCGAGTTTGGCCGTGCGCTGATCTGGAGCCTTACCATCGGCTGGCTGATGGTGCCGCCGCAGAATTATCCGGCTTCGATCATCGGCGCCAATCTCGAGCGGCTGCTTGCCGCCGCGAACGACCACGGGACTTTCGCCCTCGCCGACGAGGTCAGCCCGCCGCTTTAGGCTTTCGGTTCGAACTGTTCGGGCAAGCGTTGCGGCGCCTGCCGAGACAGCATCCATTCGGGATATTCCGAAGGCAGCGCGCTCACCGCGTCGAGCCGCGCCATGTACTCCTGCGTCAAGATCACCTCGACCGCGCCCAGCGTATCGACAAGCTGATCGAGCTTGCGTGCGCCCAGCAGCACGCTGGTCACGCCGGGCCGGGCCATGACCCAGGCGATAGCGATCTGCGGGATCGTCACGCCGCCGCCCAGATCGGCGGCAATCTCGCGCATCACATCGACGCAGTCCCACGCGCGTTCGCGGTTGACCGGGGGATAGCCCTGAAGCTGCGACTGGCGCGTGCCAGCCGCCATGCTCCCGTCGCGCGGGAACTTGCCGGTGAGGAAGCCGCCGTCGAGCGGCGACCAGGCGAGAATGCCAACCCCTTCCGCCACGCAACAGGGAACCAGCTCGCGCTCGATATCGCGGGCAGAAAGGCAGTAATAGGCCTAGGTCGTCGAAAATCCCGTCAAGCCGCGCTTGTCGCAAAGGCCCAGCGCCTTGCTCAGCCGCCACGCCATCCAGTTCGACGCGCCGAGATAGCGCACCATGCCCTGCGATACGAGATCGTCGAGCGCGCGCATCGTCTCATCGAGCGGCGTGACCGGATCGGTCGAGTGGATCTGGTAGAGATCGAGATAATCCAGCCCGAGCCGCTCAAGGCTCTTCTTCACTCCGTCCATGATGTGCAGGCGCGAGGAGCCGCGATCGTTGGGGCCGGGGCCCATCGGGTTGTTGACCTTGCTCGTAACGAACAGGTCCGAGCGCGACAGGCCAAGGTTGCGGAACGCCTGTCCGAGCATCGTCTCGGACTGTCCTGCCATATAGGCATCGGCGGTATCGAAGAAATTGACCCCGTGATCGAGCGCGGCGCGAACCATCGCGTCGGCTTCGTCCTGGTCCATCGTGCCGCCGAAGGTGCCCGCGCCAAGCGCAAGCTCGGATACGAACGCGCCCGTATTGCCGAGCTGCCGATATTTCATTCTCTCACCTTCCCTGACTAGCTAGGCTGGCACTTGCGCCACGAATTGCCTTTCCAGTTCGTAGACGTCGATATGCATGCCGTCCGGGTCCTTGAGCGCGGCAACTTTGCGGCGCGGCACCTCGCTGCCGAGATCCCAGTGTTCGACCGGCCCGACCAGCCGCGCCTCGCCCCAGGGATGATTCGCCAGCGCCTGTTCCAGCAAGGGCAGCGCCGCCTCGATGTCCCTCACTTCGATGCCGATCCGCCCAATGCCAAGGTTGAGCGGATCGGGACACGGCTTGCCGGTCTGGGCGGGCACCATGATCCGCGACACGTCGATATTGAACCGATGATCGCCCCAGCCGCGCAGGATGTGCGAATCCCATTGCGCTTCGTTCGCACCCGGCCCCTGCGAGGTAGGAAGCGGCCCGGCGGGTTGGCTCGCCATCCAGTATTCCAGACCGAACAGGCGTTGGTAGAACTCCACCGTGCGCATCGGATCACTCGGACCCGAAACGCAGTGAAACAGGCTCGGGCGTGGTCTCATGGGGTTGTAGAGGAACGAGATGATGACGCCGTCGGGATCGGTGATCGAGACATATTGAGCTGAATCTGCGGGTTTGATGGGGTGATGCCATTTGCCTTGAGCCGGTCGAGTACCTCGTCCGCGCCGGCGTGACTGAAGGCGATCTTGCCCCAGCCGGCATGGAAGAAGGTGGGGCTGGCATGCCCTCGCGGTTTGGGCTGTTGCCACTCGATCAGGTGGAGCTGGCAGGGATCGCCGCCGCTGCCGTCCTCAAGCAAATAGCCATCGAAGCTGCCTTGCGCTTCGCCGAGCAGATTGAACGGCTGCATTGGCGCCTGTGTGCGGGCAACCACGCGCATCGGCGTGACCGCCTCGTAGAAGGCGCGGCTGCGCTCAAGATCGCTGACATTGATCGCGACATAGCCGATCCGCACGAATTGCGCGGCGAGCGCGTCTGCCTTCTCGCTCACCAGTTGATCCGCATCTGCGCTGCCTCTGCACGCTTCAATATCGCCTCGGCCCGCTCCGCCGAACTTACGCGCGGCGTATCCGCGGGCAGGTGAGCAAGCACCTCGCTGACCCGGACCACCTTAGTGGCCGGATCGGGAACCTGCGCTGCTGACTTCAATCGCATCTGGACGATGCCGTTGCGGTTTCCCGCATTGTCGAGCCAGTTGGGCACTCCGGGATCGCGTGCCGAGACGACGAAGCGCGCGCGACCGTCGCTGTCGATCCGCATCTGCGTGTCGTTGAGGCTCGACTGGCGATAGATCCAGTCGACCGTGCTGAAACGATCGTCGGCGACGAGGATCTGCCAATAGCGCGCCGGCTCTGGCACTACCGTATCGACGATCAGCGCTTCGTCGTCGCCCAGATCGAACCAGCAATCGTAATAGAGTTGGTCGGCCACCCCGCCTCCGGCCAGCATGGCCTGCGAGACCAGCAGCTTGTTGGTCTCGTGGGTGTCGCGATAGTGCTGGGCGTGACTGATATCGAAGCCGACAATGCCCTCGGTCCATTTGGCGACATTGCCCATCCTCCTCGACAGTTCCTCGCGCGCCATCGGCTCGCTGCGATCCAGCCGCACGATGGCGGTGCGCGCGTCGATCTCGTTGAGCCAGTCACACGAGCAGCTACGATACATCAGCTTGATGCAGCGCGGGTCCATCTGCCACCAGTCGCCCTGGTATCCATCAGGCCTTTCGGCGCTGAGGATCACACTGAAGCGGCCGTTCTCCGCAATGGTCAGGCTGTCGAAATCGTGGAACGGAAGCGGCGTTGGGCGAGGCGCGGCAGTGCCACCGCCGGTTGGTTGTCCGGCGGCACGCGGCAGCATCATTTCCCATCCGCTCTGCGCGATTTCGACGAACCGGCAGGTGCCCCGGAAACCCGAAATCCGGTACGTGCCGGCAGGGTCGACGTCCGCCACGCGATAGACATAGTCGGGGTTCGGCCCGCCCATGTTGAGCCACATGTTCCACAGCGGCGCGAAGGTGGGCTGCGAGACATCGAGGCTGACATGGCTGAGCCAGGCCCCGGCCAGCGAGGACAGCGTCAGCCGCTCAAGATCCTGCCGCTCCTCGGGCGAGGGGTTGTCGCGGCCCCAGCGCTCGATCAGCCGGTCGGCCACCGGGGCGAGGTCGGACAGGATAGAGCGCCAGCCGGTGAAGGTGCCATTATCTGCGTTGCTTACCGACACTCAGACCAGCTCGCGCCAGGGCTGATCGCCATCGGTGATGGTATCGAGCGGTCGCACCTTTTCGGGAATCGGCCCGTCGATGGCCAGCAGCCCATTTTGCCAGGCGGCAATCTCGTCGAGCAGGCGGCGGCGCAGCCGGCCGATCCCCATGTCGCTTGAGCACAGGTGTTCCCTGGTGCGATCCTGGATGACGCCCTGACTGGCCTGGATGATGAGGTCCTCATCGACAATGCAGCCGGTCATGCCGCTGAAATGGCCCCCTGCCATCGCCTCGCGGTCTTGCCCCCAGGTGCGGTTGGGCCCTTCCTCGAAATGCACCCAGTTGTCGGGATCGCGTGTCCCCGAGGTCATGTCCCTTTCCGCTTCGATACGCGGGCCGTCCTCGTTCCAGAACCCCCAGAACAGCATGTGTTCGTGATTGTCGCGTGGGACCGCGATGAACACGGTCCCTTCCCGGTCGGTATTGCCCGCCGGGACCAGCGATACGAAGGGCATGACATAGTTGGTGACGCGCAGATACTGGCGGCCGTCGGCAAGATCGCGGATGGCGGCGGCTTTCATGCCATAGGGCGTCTCTTCCACTTCGTAGCGCGGATGGCTGTCGAGCGTGAGCGCGATGCTCGGGTTCGGGCTGTCATCGTCCTTGTAACCGCTGATCCAGCTTTGGTGCAGAGTGCCGACGTGGACCGAATCGATCGTGCCCTCGACCCCCTGGAACCAGTTGCTTGGCGACACGCTGCGGCACACCCAGACCCGGCTCTCGTCGAGATCGAGGAAAGGGATCGGTGGGCGCGCCGGCGGATCGCCCTTGCCGAGATAGACCCACAACAGGCCACCACCTTCGAAGGTGGGATAGGTGTTGACCTTGATACCTTTGCCGAAGCTTTCCGCGCGCGCACCTTCGGACGGCACGTCGACAATTTCGCCCGACACGTCGATCTTCCAGCCATGGTAGATGCAGCGCAGTGCGCAGTCCTTGTTGTTGGCGAGCACCAGCGATGCGCCGCGGTGCGGGCAGGCCTCGTCGAACATGCCGATGCGTCCGTCGGTCGCGCGAAACGCCACATAGTTATCGCCCAAGAGGCGCACATGCTGCGGCGCGCCGTCGGCGACGAGCGCGGCGCTGCGCGCGCAGGGCATCCAGTAGCGTTCGCGCATCATCTGGCCGAACGGCGCATCGCCTTCCACTTCGGTCAGAAGGCGGTTTTGCTCATGTGTCAGCACCCATGCTCTCCTTTGCTAATCAACGCGGTGAATACCAGATCGGCGAGGTCCAGGCGCGTTCCCTGATCGCCGCGCTCCACTTGGGATCGTGCGGCACGCCCAGTTTCAGCGAATCGCGCGCGCTCCAGCGGCAAGTCGGATTTTCGAGCACGCGCACGTAATAGACGGCGCGCTTGCCTGCATCGAAGGCTGGATCGGCCCATGTCGTCGCAAGCTGTGCCGCACCCTTGCCAGTGGCTGGTGTGCATGTCGCGGGATCCACCATCGCGCTATTGTCGGCGCACAGGCCGGTCTTGCGGTCGGGCCGGATTCCGTCCGAACACACGACATCGAAGGTGCGGGATTTCAGCTCTCCGTTTTCGACCCAGCCCTTGACGATCTGGATCTTCTGCAAGGGTGCGCTTTGGGGATCGCGCAAGGCCTGGACCACGAAACGCGGCGCCTTGCTGTTGCCCGCGGCCTTGAGATCGCCGCCCATCGGCACGCCTTTCACATAGGCCGTCGCAAGCATGCGGGGCCTGCGGTGAAGGTCGCCGGGATAGGCGAAAGAACCGAAAAAGCGCACGCGGATCCGGGTTCCCGATGTGCCGAAGGTCTCACGGCTGTGAAGCGCATCCCAGATCGCGCCGCGTGTATTCTTCTGCGCCCAGACACCGGCAAGCCCGCCGGGATTGTACATGGTGAAGCCGAACTTGCGCGCCTTCTCGTGCCGACCATCGGGCCCGACCGCGTCGATGTAGCCAAGCCGCTTGCCCAGCGTCGAATCCTGCCCGCCGAGGTGTCCGGCGAAGCTGCTCTCTCGCGTGTCGCCCGGATTGCCATTGTGCGAATCGGTCGCCGCGATGATCCCGTACTTGAACGGATTGACGCCCATCTCGTCCTCGACCTTCAGCCCCTTCACGAGCCCATTGCGAACGAAGGCATTGCTGCTGGCGCAACCATCCTCCTTACCCGGCTGACAGGCGGAAACCGCGTTCTCGAAGCCGCATTCCTCGTCGGTGAGGCCCACTCCGGCCATGCATTCGGACGATCCCTTGATCTGGAAAATCTCGATCAGCGGCTCGACCCGGGCGCGCCGTTCGAGAATCTCCTTTGCCCACGGCGTGCCGTCCGAATTCCGGCCGTCCCAGAAGAACCGGCCCCAGGAATAGTTGATGTTGTGCGGGATCGCGAGCACCCGGCAAGCGCCGGTGCAGTTCGCTTCCATCCATTTGTGCATATCTTCGCCGGAGCCGTCGTAGGCGCTGAACGCCCTGTCAGGGACCACGTCGCTGCGGAAGATCACGTTGCGATGGAGCATGCCGGGCACGTCTGCCTTGGTCTTGTTGCCCATGTTGGCGAACTTTGCCGTCGGGGCATTGGCGGAAAACTCATATCCGATCAGCGTGGTGAACTTGCCGGGTTTGTAATATCGGTTGGCGGTGAGACGTACCTGCGTCCACAGACTGCCCGCTGTCGCGACGCACAGCTCTCCGTTTTCGTGACAGACATCGGCCATCCGCTTACGCGCGGTGACACTGGTGGCGAGCTTGGAAAAGGCGGCCATGTTGTTCGCCCGCATCGAGGCGCACATTTCGGTATCGTAAACTTCCGAGCCGGGGGTGGTGCACAGCCAGAGCTCGCCGAGAAATTCGGCATGATCGGTGACCGCGACGAAATCGAGCGGACGATCGATCTGGCGCATCTGTCCGCCATAGAATTTCACCGGTTCGCCTTGGGAAAAGCGATAGGCCTCGTCCGGTCCCAATGGATTGCCGAAGATGAAGCTGTCGAACGAATGGTTGGTGTGAAGGTGCAGCTCGCCGAAGTAGGCTTGCTTGAGCGGATCGGCTGGAACCGCGTCCTCGGCAGCTGCCCAGTCGGCTTGCTCAACCTCGGAAGCCATCGCCACCTCGCCACGGAATTGCACAAGGCTCATCGCAGCAATCAGCGCCGCCCCGCCCAAGCCGGCAATCCATGGCCAAGCCTTCATGTTTTCTCTCCACGTCTGCCTTCAGGCCGACTTGAAAACACTCTGCACGATCCTGCCGGTCCGTCAACGCGCTGGGCGGGATGGACATCGACCGCAGCCGCGTGCTGTATCCCCTCAGGCCTTACGGGAGGAGATCTGCGATGCGGAAACTTGTTGGAGCAGGGCTGGCGATGGCGGTCCTGGCTTCGCCCACGCCTCAGCAAAGTGTGGCTGCGGCGAGCGTGGCCGGCGCGCAACCAGCGGCCTCGACTGCCTATCCCGAACAGGTGTTCTGGGGCGATACCCACCTTCACACCGCCAATTCGCTGGATGCTTTCGCGTTCGGAAACCGTCTCGGCCCAGAAGCAGCGCTTCGTTTCGCCAAAGGCGAGACGGTCACTTCGAGCACCGGCCTCAGTGCACAACTCAACCGCCCGCTCGATTTTCTGGTGATTGCCGATCACAGCGATAGCCTTGGCTCGACCAGGCGGCTATACGAAATGCCGTCCTCGCAGGTGACCGATCCGGTCCTGCGGCATTGGCAGGACCTGATGAGGCAGGGACCGCGGGAATCGCAGAAGATTATCGGCGAGCTGATGGTGCGCGGCGCCCAGGGCACCATCCCCAAGGCCTATTACGATCTGGGCAACGAGGAATCTGCGCGCGGCATCTGGCGAGAGCACACCGGGATCGTCGAACGGTATAACGAGCCGGGCAGGTTCACCGCCTTCATGGGTTTCGAATATTCGCTCCAGCCCAAGGGCAACAATCTGCACCGCGTGGTCATTTTCCGGGACGGCAAGGACCGAGCGGACCAGGTGCTGCCATTCGGCTCCCAGTTCGGCGGCGCCAGCGTCGACAAGCTGTGGGACTATATGGACCGCTACGAGCAGCTGACCGGAGGTCGTGCGCTTGCGATCCCGCACAACAGCAATGTATCTAACGGCCTGATGTTCGAACTTGTCGGACCGAACGGTGGCCCGATGACCGCCGGTTACGCGCGCCGACGCATTTCCCGCGAACCGCTGGTCGAGGCGACCCAGATCAAGGGCGATAGCGAGGCCCATCCGTTCCTGTCTCCGAACGACGAATTCGCCGGATTCGGCACTGCCGGGTGGGAACTCGGCAACCTTTCGCTGACCCTGCCCAAGAGCAATTCGATGTTCGCCGGAGAATACGTCCGCGAAGCTCTGAAGCGTGGCCTCGAGATCGAGGCCAGGACCGGGGTCAATCCCTATCAAATGGGCATGATCGGCTCGACCGACAGCCACACCTCGCTGGCAACGGCCGACGACGACAATTTCCTCGGCAAGCACACGGGCAACGAACCGAACGCGATCCGCGCGATGGAGCCGATGAACCTGGGCGGAGGGGAAGGGAGGATCGGCTGGAATTTCCTCGCCAGCGGCTATGCTGCCGTGTGGGCAAAGGCCAACACCCGCGAAGCGCTATTCGATGCGATGATGCGCCGCGAGGTCTACGCGACAACCGGACCGCGCATGCGCGTGCGGCTGTTCGGCGGCTGGGATTTCACCATGTCTGACCTCAAGGGCGACTGGGTCAAGGCTGGCTATGGCCGCGGCGTGCCGATGGGCGGCGAATTGCACCAGACAAAGGCGCGAGCGCCAAGCTTTATCGTCTCCGCGCTCAAGGACCCGATCGGCGCTAACCTTGACCGTGTGCAGGTGATCAAGGGCTGGACCGACGCCGAGGGTAAGAGCCACGAAAACGTGTTCGACGTTGTCTGGAGCGACATGAGGAAGCGCAAGGTCACCGCCAACGGAAAAGTCCCTGCGGTGGGCAATACCGTTGACGAAGCCAGGGCGACCTATGCCAACACCATCGGCGCGGCCGAACTGACAACCGTGTGGCGCGACCCGGCGTTCGATCCAGCGCAGCGCGCGTTCTATTACCTGCGCGTGATTGAAATCCCGACCCCGCGCTGGGTGCTCTACGATGCTCTGCGCTATGGTGCCAAGCTGGGCAAGGACGTCCAGAAGATCCAACAGGAGCGCGCCTATACCTCGCCGATCTGGTACAAGCCGCAAGGTTGAGCCTCGATGCCGCTGAAGGACCGATTGCGCAGCCTGCGCCATGAGCCACTGGCCCATTTCCTGTTAGGCGGGCTCGCGATCTTCCTGTTCTTCGCGTGGCGCGGCACCGAGGTCGATCCGGCAAGCCGCACCGTGGTCATCGACCGGGCGCAGGTCGAGAGCCTTGCCACGCAGTTCACGCAGACGTTCCGTCGTTCGCCGCAATCAAGCGAAATCGACGGGCTGATCCGCGACTACATCAAGGAGGAGGTCTACAATCGCGAGGCCAGGAGGCTGGGCCTCGATGATGGCGACCAGGTAATCCGCCAGCGCCTGCGCCAGAAGATGGAATATTTCGCGCGCTCCAGCGTTGAAAACGAGCAGCCCAGCGAGGCCCAGCTGCAAAAGATGCTCGATGCCAATCCGGCGAATTACGCCAGCGACGCGCTCATCAGCTTCGATCAGGTGTATCTAGGAGATACCGATCCCGCTGCGACACGCAAACGCGCCGTCCAGGTGCTCGCCCGGCTGGAGCAGGGCGCGGACTGGCAGATGCGGGGCGAGCCGCTTTCGGTTCCGCGTTCGATGGAGCGCGCAACCTCAAGCCAGATCGAACGCGAGTTCGGCGACCGCTTCGCTGGTGAGTTGGCGGCGCTCGCCAGCAAGCCTGCGCGGGCTTGGCTTGGTCCGGTGACATCGGGTTACGGTTCGCACCTCGTGCGGCTGCGCTCCATGGTCGCGCCGTCTGCACCCCGGCTTGCGCAGGTTCGCCGGCAGGTCGAGAATGACTGGCGCGCTGCGACCATCGAGCAACGCGAGCGGGCGACCTACCAGGCGTTGCTCGACGGCTATACGATCAGGATCGAGAAGCCGTGATCGAAGAGGCGCGGCACTGGCTCGGCCTGCTTTTAGGCGTTGTTTTAATGGTCGTTGTCACGCCTGCCGCCGCTGACGAATTGCGGCCGGGTTACCTCGAATTCACCCAGAAGGATGCGAACCGCTGGTCGCTGGTCTGCAAGGTGCCGTCGTTCGGCGGCCTTACTCCACAAGTCGAGCCGGTCCTGCCAAACGGATGCACGGCGATCGGTACGCCGCAGCGCGAACTGGCGGACCGGGCGCTGGTGTCGCGATACGACGTTCGCTGCACCGGACCGGTTTCGGGATCGCGGATCGGGCTTGCCGATCTGACTTCGATCCAGACCGATGTGCTGGTGCGGGTCGCGCCGCTCGGTCGCCCGGTCCAGGCCATGCGTCTCACCGCTGCCGAACCAAGCGCCGAGATTGCCGCCCGCCCCAATGCCTGGCAGGTTGCGCGCACCTATTTCGTGACCGGTGTCGAGCATATCCTGCTGGGCTACGACCATTTGCTGTTCGTGATCGCGCTGGTGCTGCTGCTGCGCGGTGCCTGGACCGTCGCCAAGGCCGTGACCGCGTTCACTGTGGCTCATTCGCTTACTCTCATCGGCACCACGCTCGGCCTTTTCGGCCTGCCGCAAGAGCCGGTCGAGGCGCTGATCGCGCTCTCGATCGTGTTTCTGGCACTCGAGATCGTGAAACGGGAACCTGACGGAAAGGGGCTGACAGAGCGCGCGCCGTGGATCGTTGCCTTTGTCTTCGGGCTGCTCCATGGCTTCGGCTTTGCAGGCGCACTACGCGAGCTTGGCCTGCCTGAAGGCGACGTGCCAACCGCCCTTCTGACCTTCAATCTCGGCGTCGAGGCAGGACAGTTTCTGATCGTCTTTGGTTGTATCGCCGCGCTGACAATGTTGCGCCGTGTTTCGATTGCGGCTGTCGTTCCCGCAACGCGCCTCGCGAGCTACGGCATCGGCATGACCGCTAGCTACTGGCTGATCGAAAGGCTTGTATCATGACCTGTAGATTTGCGCTGACGGGGAACAACCGCATGGGCCACCATCGCCAGCATCCGCATGCTCACCCGCAGAATCGCAAGTCTCTCAACTCATTGACGAACTTTTGAATCGGGCTCTTAGATGAAACCGACGGCCGGAGTTTCAATTGCCGCCCGCCTCACTTGCCACTTCGATGATGTGCGGCACAAAACGTGCGAGATCGCGTGTCACGGGGTCAATGTCTTCCCGCACGCCAATGCCCACGGCGGTGTCGCCCACGATCCAGGCGCCGATTACCGGGT
Source organism: Novosphingobium sp. Chol11 (assembly GCA_945906005.1). Classification (GTDB taxonomy): domain Bacteria; phylum Pseudomonadota; class Alphaproteobacteria; order Sphingomonadales; family Sphingomonadaceae; genus Novosphingobium. Next base: position 21,181 of record CAMDQY010000023.1, read on the forward strand.
AGTGGCCCGAAAATTCTGTGGGGGGCAAGAGTGCCTGATGGATGTAGCCTTCCGCGCCATAACCGTGATCTACGGTCG
>CAMDQY010000024.1 GCA_945906005.1 Novosphingobium sp. Chol11
GGGCCAGTGGCCAGGATGCAGTGGTTTGCGCGGTACTGCCCACCTTGCTGTGTGTCGATCGTCCAGGTGTTGTCGTCATCGCAAAATACGGCCGACGTGACCCGGGTGCAGAAGCTGATGTCCTTCGCCAGGTCGAACCGCTCGACCACGTGATTTACGTAATCCAGGATTTCCGGCTGGGCGGCGTAGCGTTCAGTCCATTGCCATTCCTGCTGAAGTTCAGCTGAGAATTGATAGGAATACTGCAAGCTCTCCACGTCGCATCGGGCACCGGGATAGCGATTGGCGAACCATGTCCCACCCGGTCCGCTCGCGGCTTCGAGAACGCGGACCGAAAAGCCCAGATCGCGCAACTTGCGCAGCAGGGCCAAGCCGCCGAAGCCAGCACCGATGATCAATACGTCAAATGTTCCAGCCAAGTCTGAAGGCGATTCTTCGGGTTCTGTCGTGCGAACTTCTTGTTTCATTGAGGTAGCAGCCCAGGTTGTGTCCGCAGGCGCAGGTGGCGCATCGGACCTTGGAGCCGCAGGTTGTCCAGTGATGGTTTGATCGGTCCAATGAATAATCTGCCTTAAACCAATCGATTGGCTGCACTCATGTGCTGTTAGCTGTGGTCGCTCGCAATTCGGCAAAACGATTAAAAGTGCCCGAAAAATGCATTGGACCGATCTATCGCCGAGTCTTAGTTCTTCGGATCGATATTCAAGGCTCCGCACGAGGACTGCTTTTCCGGACTGCCGATGAAGGGGAAAATGATGGGTAGTATCGGGAACGAGGGCGGTAGCGTGTGCATCGAGGCCGAAGCTGTTCTCGCTCAGTTCGAGCATATGGTCGGGCGTGACGGCGGTATCCTGTCGCTGCTGGGCGTCCAGGATGGGGTGATGCGGGTAGGCTACCGGCTGGGAGCTGATCCGACCTGCGAGAACGGTGCCTGCGTGATGCCGCACCTCGAATTGCAGGAGTTGATGAACGAGACCCTCGCCCGGCGCAATCCGCCGATGCAGGTTGTCGTCCAGCTCGTTTCCTGAAAAACCGTAAGGAATTGCCAATGGACGCCCTTGTCAAAAGCGTGACCACGCTCGCCATCGTCAACCCCATCGCCGAGCCTCGCTCGGAAGGCGATGGCACCCCCCGGCATCTGCCAGCCAAACGTCCCGATACGCTGGAGAGCAAGACCGTCGCGCTGTACTGGAACGGCAAACAGAACGGCCTCGACGCTCTGGTGCGGGCGAAAGAAACGCTCTCGAAGCGCTACAACGACATCCGGTTCATCGACATTACCGGCGCCCTGGGCGGCACCAACCGGTATCTGTCGCCCGAGCAACTGACGTTCCTGCAGCAAGAGGCGGACGTGGCGCTCTGCACCACCGCCGACTGCGGAAGCTGCTGTTCATGGTTGATGCGCGACCTGTGCGAGCTGGAGCGCCACGGAGTGCCCGCCGCGGGCCTGACCGCAGCCATTTTCACCGAGGACGCCAATTTTTCCACCCGCACTTTTGGCGTGCCCGAAGCCTGCCCGATCATCGTGCCGGAATGCTTCTCGAACAAGACGCCGGAAGAAACCGGCGATATGGTCGATGCCGCGATGGACGACATCATCGAGGCGTTGACCGTTGACCGCGAGATTCAAGGTGCGAGCGCCGCGTTCGAGCACATAGTTCTGGAGTCTGCGCCCGAGATCCTGATCACCGGTTCGGACCTGATGGACGCATTCGACAACATGCAGCGCCACTTCATCGGCAATGGCTGGAGCGACGGCATGCCGCTGATCCCGCCCACCTCGGCTAAGGTCGACGCCATGATCGCCGCCTCGGGCCGCGACGGCGATGAGATCATCGGACACTTCGCGCCCGGAATGGGTGTCGGCACAGTGCGCAAGATCGCCGCCAACGCCGTGATGGCTGGATGCGCGGCAAACACCATGCCGGTCATCATGGCGATGATGGAGTGCATTCTGGAACCGTCCATTGGCCTTCGCACCTGGGCGATGTCCACTGGTCCGCAGGCGCCGATGGTGCTGGTATCGGGCGACATCGCCGACGAGATCGGCATGAACCGGGGCATCTGCGCCTTAGGGCCGGGGTCCATCAGCCATGTCAACGTCGCCATCGGTCGGGCCTTGCGGTTGATCATGATGAATGTCGGTCACTCCTATCCGGGGGTGAGCGACATGGACACCATCGGCACTCCGAACAAATTCTCGTTCTGCGTGGCGGAGAACGAGGCGCGCACGCCCTGGTCGCCCTGGCGGGTGCAGCAGGGCTTCAAGGCTGGAGACTCCACGGTCTCCATCAACGTGCCCTATGGCATGACCGAGTTTTTCGACTTCAAGAACTCCGACCCCCAATTGCTGGTCGAGACCCTGGGGACTCTGGCCGCCTCCACCTGCGGTTCGCCGGCCGCTGGTGCCTGGCTGATCAAGAAAGCTGCGCCTCTGGAGCAGGGTTATCCCTTCCACGGCGATTTCGCCAACATGCTGCTGATGGCACCCGATCACGCTGCAGTTTTCGCCAAGGCCGGTTGGACGCCCGACGACATCAAGTATGCGCTGCAAAAGGCGGCAAAGCTGTCGTTCCGGCAAATCATGCTCAATCAAGAATACGACGCCTTCAAAGCGTCACACCCCGAACTTCTGTGGTTGCTGGACGCGCCGGAGACGATGATGAACCTGTACCCCTCGCCCGATTGCTTTGAGTTCTTCGTGGTGGGTGCGTCGGCTGGCCGCAGCCAGTTCTGTTTTGGCGGGACCAACACGGTCACCAAGAAGATCAGGCGCTAGGGATGCACAACAAAGGTCTGGTTACCCATGTTCCAGACCAGGAGTTCCCAAGCTGGACCTTGAATACATGAAGTTTGACTTGAAGAGGTGAGCTGGCATGCCCCAGGGACTCAGCGAATGGGTGCGTGCCACACTTACGACAGGCGGCGATGCGCGAGCGTTGGCGTTCGGCGGGACATGGCGGTCTTGGGCCTGGATGAAACGCGTCGCCGACCAGCTTGAGGCGGCACTGGAGGCGGGCGGCGTCGCAACCGGAGCCGCAGTTGGGCTGGTGGCGCGCAACCGTCCGGCTCAGGTGGCGGCCTTCGCCGGTCAGATCGCCGCCCACCGACCTACGTCTATGATCTATTCCGCGCAGACCCCGGCGGGCATGGCTGGTGACGTGCGCAGGCTCAATGCGGCAGCAATCCTGGCCGATCCGGAGGACTGGACGGCCGAGCTGCACGCCGCAGCCGCACAGACAGGGGCGCTGGGCATCGTCCTAACAGACGATACCGAAAATCCGGTGCGGGTGGTCGAGGGGCTGACGCAGACCGGGGCGGGGCCGCACCGCACCGTCGGGGTTGAAGTGGCGTTCGAGCTGTTGTCCAGCGGCACCACCGGAGCGCCCAAGCGCTTGCCACTATCGTGGGCCACGGTGGAATCGGCCACGGCAGATGCCGACCAGGTCTTTGCCGGAACGTCTCAGCGCCAGGCACCGATGCTGATGTTGTCTCCGATCGGTAATGTGGCGGGTATCAGCTATCTCTGTCCCTCGCTGGCTACGGGGCAGTCCATCGTCTTGCTGGAGAAGTTTACAGTGGGCGGCTGGGTAGACGCAGTCAGCACCTACAGGCCCGCCCGGTCCTCGCTGCCCCCCGCAGCGGTGCGGATGGTGGTAGAAGCCGGGGTGCCCCGTGAACCACTCTCTAGCCTGACGGTAGTGGCGGTCGGTGGTGCGCGGATCGAGCCGGAACTGCAGGTCAGGTTTGAGGAGATCTACGGAATTCCGGTCACTACCGCCTTCGGGGCCACCGAGTTCGGCGGCGTAGTGGCCAACTGGTCGCTGGATCTCTACCGGGAGCTCGGAGCAATCAAGCGAGGCAGCGTTGGCCTGGCAAGCCCCAATGTTGACCTGCGGGTGGTGGATCGCGGAAGTTTCCAGCCCCTGCCAAGCGGTGAGGTGGGGCTGCTGGAAGCCCGGGTCGCGCGCATAGGACCGGACTGGATCCGCACCACTGACCTTGTCTGGCTGGACGAAGACGGCTTCCTGTTCCTGCAGGGCCGGGCGGACGATGCCATCAACCGGGGTGGCTTCAAGATAGTACCGGAGGTGGTGGCCGCAGTGCTGCGCGATCATCCTGCAGTTGCAGACGCTGCCGTGGTTGGCCTAGCCGACAACAGGCTGGGCGAAGTGCCCGTCGCGGCGGTCGAGCTGAAAGCCGGGGTGAACGTCAGCGGCCCTGACGAATTGCTGGCCTTTGCGCGCGACCGCTTGCTCGCTTACCAGGTCCCGACCGCGATCATGATCCTGCCTGCTCTGCCGCGCACCCTGTCGATGAAGGTTTCGTTTCCCGACGTGAAGGCGCTGTTCGAAGGGACGTGACGGGATCAACGATGCCGAACATCATGACTGTCCAGCGGATACCGTTGGCCAACGCTGAGCTGTTCAACCCAAATTGTAGATTTTCACCGCATTGCCGCCGAACACCTTGTGCCGCTCGTCGGCGGTCATCTCTGCAAGAGCGGTGGTCATGTAGTCGAGCGCGTCCGGGTACAGGCAGGTCGGATGGGGGAAATCGGTCTCGAACATCAGGTTGTCCGCTCCGATCTGGCGCATGGTTTGGACAATGTTCTTTCGTTCGAACCACGAGCAGGCATAGATCTGCCGGCGGAAGATATCCTCCATCGATACCTTGGGTTCTACGCCGTAGGCCTCGGCCATCTGGTAATCGAGCCCCTCAAGCATGAAGGGAACCCAGCCCGCGCCGCTCTCGACCGAGACGATCTTCAGGGTGGGGTGCCGCTCGAGGAACCGGGACAAAAGGATGTTCGCGATTACCCGCAAGTTGCCGACAAACAGCATGAGCGAACCGTAAGCCAGCTCGATTTCGTCATTATGTCCGGGCCACAGGCCTGATCCGCGCCAGGTCATCGATTCATCAGACGCGCCGATGTGGAAATTGACCGGCAGCGAGCGATCGACGCAAACCTCCCAGAGAGCATCCCAGTATGTGTCACCCAAATGCGGCAATCCGTGGGTGTGCGGATCGGAGTTCATGTTCACGCCGCGCAGGCCCATGTCGGCGCAGCGTTCCGCTTCGGCGGCGGCAAGCTTCACATCCCACCACGGCAACATGGCCATGGGATAGATGCGGTTACCGGAATCGGCCTGCATCTCGGCCATGGCATCGTTGAGGATTTGGGTGCTGACAAGGCGCAGTTCCGGATCGACCAACATCGATTTCTGACCGCCGAAACCCAGCAGGTTCGAATATGCGATCTGGCCCCAGACGCCTTCCTTGTCCATGTGGTTTAGGCGTTCGCGGACATCATAGCTGCCGGGGTGAACTTCGTTCAGCCCGAGGTGCCGGAATCCGGTGCCATGGGTCTTGCTGCCATCGCGCATGATGGCGCAGAAGCCCGAGCCGCTGCTCAGCACCGAATCGTCGATGAACCAGGTGGCGGCTCCGTTCACTTCGCGGATCTGCGGTACGCGGTCCTTGAATTTCGGCGTTGCTCGCGACGTCCACAGATCGTGCCATTCGCTGACATGGGTATCGGCATCGACGATCTTGATGCCGGCGAGATACTCGCGCGCTGTCGACCCTGCATCGGTCGCCGCAGTTTGGGTTTGCACTTCAGTTTCCTCGCAGATCGAATGGAAAAGCTGGTGTCCCTACCCAGCGCCACCGTCATAAAAGGGGATTGGCAAAAACGGGGACGGGCGATCGCTGGCCAGTCTGGGAGCACCCGTTTGATCGGTCCAATGCATTTTGCGATGACGATCAATCGATCTAACGAACCATGATCGGGGGCAGGACCAATGCATTCTGCGGGATGATCGGTCCTCTCCAGTAAACGCATTGGACCGGCAGGCAGCCCAAGCTCTAGCGTTCGCACCAATTCACGGTCAGGATGTGTCAGCGGCTTGGGGCACTGGAATGAGGAGAGGGTTGGCATGGGATTGCAAGGAGCTGCGGCCATAGTGGGCTGCGCCCAGTACAAGCCGGAAAAGATGTCGACGGCGCCCAAGGCGTTCCATTTTGATCAGGTCGCAGATCTTGGCCGGCTGGCCCTGGCGGACGCAGGCATGGAGGCGAGCCAGATCGATGGCTTGGTGGTGACCAGCGCCTATTTTAACGAGGCCCGCCATCTGGTGCCTGCGATGATCGGCGAGTACCTCGGGCTGAAGCTCAATTTTGGCGAGGTGGTCGATCTTGGCGGCGCCTCCGGGGTGGCCATGGCATGGCGAGCGGCTGCGGCAATCGAACTTGGCTTGTGCGAGGCGGTGCTCTGCGTGATCCAGGCGCGCCTGCCTCCGATCGATGTAGCGGTGGAACAGGCATCGGTAGCCAGCAAGAAAAAATATGGTGCCCACAGCGCGAATTTCGGCGCGCCCGAAGCCGAGTTCGATCTGCCTTATGGTCATGTGGCACAGAACACCGGCTATGCGATGATCGCCCAGCGCTATGCGGCGAAGTATGGCTACGATCCCCGGGCAATGGCCAAGATCGCGGTGGACCAGCGCACCAACGCCTGCGCGACCCCGGATGCCATCTTCCATGGCAAGCCGCTGACTATCGAGGACGTGCTGGAAAGCCGCATGGTCGCCGAACCGTTGCACATGCTTGAAATCGTCATGCCGGCAGCAGGTGGGGCGGCGTTTATCGTCGCGCGCAAGGATATCGGCCGCTCGAATGCCAATCGCCCGGCCGTGATCCGCGGGTTCGGCGAGTACATTCAGTGCAAATCGCCAACCTATGCCGACGAAATGCTCGACACGCCGATCGGCCCTGCTTCAAAGCGGGCGTTTGCGATGTCGGGCTTCAAGCCGGCCGACATGGACATGGCCCAGATATATGATTGCTACACCATCACTGTGCTGCTCAGTCTCGAAGATGCCGGTTTCTGCCCGAAGGGCGAGGGGATGCGGTTCGTGCGCGATAACGACCTGACCTTCCGGGGGAACTTCCCCATGAACACGCACGGCGGGCAGTTGAGTTTCGGCCAGGCAGCTGCCGCGGGCGGCCTGTCGCAACTGGTCGAGGCCGTTCAGCAGATCCAGGGGCGGGCGGGCGAACGCCAGCTCAAGAGCCATGACCTTGCATATGTTTCTGGCACGGGCGGGGTGATGAGCGAACAGACCGCATTGATCCTGCAGGGGGAATGACCATGACCGACAAACCGGTTCCTGTTCCGACAGAGCGCTCAAAGCCCTTCTGGGATTCCCTGAAGGCGCACCGTATCGACATCCAGCAATGCGACGATTGCGGACACTGGTTCTATTACCCGCGCCTGCATTGCCCTCGCTGCATGTCCGCGAGTCTAAGCTGGAAGACGGTGTCCGGCGACGGCGAGCTGCTGACCTACACGATCACGCATATCCCGACGCTGCCTGAACTGGCGGACGAGATGCCCCAGAAGCTGGCCGTGGTGCGGCTCGACGAAGGGCCGCATCTCAACACCACGCTCGTTGGTATGGAAGAAGGCGAGATCAGCATCGGCATGCGCGTAACACCAGTGTTTGACGACTTGGTGCCCGGCGAAGTCACGCTCCTGCGCTACACGCGCGCCTAGCAGTCGGCCCAGATCTCGGCATCGTCAACGGCAAGCCGCATCGGCCTGGCGGCGATCAGCACCGCGCCTACGATCACGGGCATCATCACCAGGCAGTTGGTGGCCATCGCCCAGCCGACCATGCCGTCGTCGCGATAGAGATAGGTCGTGAAGGCCCCGACCAGCGTCGGGCCGATGCCGATTCCCAGCAGGTTGAAGAAGAACAGGAAAACCGACGAGACCTGACCGCGATAGTTGTTCGGCGTGGTGATCTGAAGCGCTGCTGCCGCGACCCCGCCGAAAGAGTTCAGGAAATTGAACACGCTGAGGAACACCATGCAGCCGATCAGGGTGGGCGAGTTGATTGCGGCCAGCATTGCCAAACTGCCGACAACCGCCACGCCACCAAAGTAGAGCAGGTGAACGTCGGTCCGCCCGCGTGCGAACAGGCGGTCGACGAAGGCTCCGGCGAACAGTGTGCCAGCCACTCCTACGGTGAGGTTCTGGATGGCGAACAGCATGGCCGCTTCCTGCATCGGCAGCCCGAAATGGCGGTGCACGTATGTGGGCGACCATGCCGTGTAGCCGTAGGCCGATGCGGCCAACAGGCCGAAGGCGAGGAAATGGCCCGCGTAAAATCGCCAGCGCGTCTTCATGAAGCGCAGCGCATCGGTGAAGTTCGAATGGCCCTGGCCGATCACCCCGCGTCGGACAGGATTGGCGATGGTATAGACCAGCCAGACCACGATCAGGCCGGGCAGTCCGGTAAGGATGAACACCAGTTGCCAGGGTTCGAGATGCCCGACCACCGGCACTGTCCAGCCGGCCGTGGGCACGAGTGCAAGCAACGCGCCGCCGACGGCAAACGACAGGCCGCTGCCGATCTGGCTGCCGCTGCCGAATACCGAGAATGCAGTCGCCTGCTTGTGTTTTGGAAAGGTATCGCTGAGCAATGAGTAGGCGGCGGGGTTCAGCGCGGCTTCGCCTGCGCCCACGCCAAAGCGCGCCATCAGGAACTGTGGGAAATTGCGTGCCAGACCGCAGGCCGCTGCCGCGCAGGACCAGATTACGACACCGATAACGATGATCGACCGACGGGGAAACCGGTCTGCCGCCCATCCGAACCCTAGCCCGAACGTCACGTAGAACAAGGAGAACGCCAGCCCTTGCAGTAGCCCTATGCCGAAGTCGCTGATGCCCAGCGATTTTCGGATATCGCCCACCAGCAGTGCGATGATCTGCCGGTCCATGAGCGAGATCGAATACAGCAAAGTGAGCACCGCCACGGTCCACCATGCCGAAGCGGGGGAGGGATATCCATCATGCGCCAGTGCGGACCCGCCCGGTTCGGGCGCGCTTGCCTCCTCCGGACCAGAACCAGGTCGCTCGATCATCCACCCATCACCCCAATTGTCGTCCGGGCCGCGATTGCCCGGATCGCTTGTTATTCTGTTATCCGCTCCAGAGTAGCTGAGGCCGCATTGCGGTCAATTGCGTTATCCCCCCAAGTCTGATCGAATGGCCGCATGCATGGGAGGCTGAAATGGAATTGGACTGGACTGGGGCGCGGGAAGAACGTGCAGGGGCCGTGTCGGCGTGGGCAAGCTGGAAGCAGGTATGAGTTACAGGCATCTGGTTGATCCCGAACTGCTGCCGACACTGGACGCCTCTCCGGGCTTTTCGTTTTCGGACGAAGGCCTTCCAAAGGTTCGCGAACAGTTCATGCTGCGCGATCTTGTCGACCATCCCGAGGTTGAGGTGAGCGAGCATTTCGCGCCCGGTCTCTTCGGCGCGCCGCTGGTGAGGGTCGTACGGTACGCTTGCAAGTTACCAAGCGGCCCGTTGCCAGCGCTGCTGCATATCCATGGCGGCGGCTATATTCTCGGCCAGCCGGAGATGACCGACGCACAATCGAAATCGCTGGCGGCAGAGATCGGCTGCGTGGTGCTGTCGGTCGATTATCGGCTTGCGCCTGAAACGCCGTTTCCCGGCGCTGTCGAGGATTGCTACGCTGCGCTGAAGTGGCTGCATGCCGAGGCAAAGGCCCTTGGCGTCGATGCAAGCCGCGTGGTCGTGGGCGGCGAAAGCGCCGGAGGAGGTCTTGCTGCCGCCCTCGCACTGTATAACCGCGATAACGACGCTTTACCCATCGCGCTGCAATACCTGACCTATCCGATGCTGGATCACAGGACCGGTGCGGCGGGCGACCATTTTTACGACGGTGTTGCCACATGGACGGCGAAGTCCAACCGTTTCGGCTGGGCAGCGCTGCTGGGGGATGGCTTCGAGAATTCCGAGGTGTCGCCCTACGCGTCGCCTTCGCGCGCAGCGAGCTTTGCGGGGCTTCCTGCGGCGTTCATTGGCGTTGGCGCGCTAGACCTTTTCGCCGATGAGAACCTGGAATATGCGCGCTGCCTCATCCGGGACGGCGTTGCCACCGAACTGCACGTCTATCCCGGCGCATTTCACGGCTTCAACAATGTGGCCGATGCCGACGTTGCCAAGCGCTTTCAACGCGATTGGCGGGCCGCGCTCGAACGTGTGTTTCAGCCTGGCAAGGAAAATCCCGCATGAACCTTGGCAGCAGGCCGCTTGGTGCGGTGTTCCAGCTTGGCCTGGTGGTGCGCGATATCGAGGCGGCCATGCAGCATTGGCTGGCGGCGATGGGGGTCGGGCCGTTCATCTACATGCACGATCCCGGCGCGATCGATTACACCTATCGCGGCCAGCCGACCGACCCGCGCTCGAGCATTGCCTTCACCTATTCGGACAATATGCAGATCGAACTGATCCAGCAGCACAACGATGCTCCCTCACCCTACACGGATTTTCTCGCCTCTGGCCGCGAAGGGTTGCAGCATATTGCCTTTTACACGCAGGACATGAGCGCGGCTTGTGCCCAGCTGGAAGCCAATGGCCTGGTGCGGATCTATACTATCGCGCCCAGGGGAAGCGACGAACGCATCTATTACTATGAAGACCCTCGCCAGCCGGGCACCATGACCGAGGTGATCCCGCGCACGCCAAAGCGGCGGCGCGTTCATGCGGCCATTCTGGCGGCAACAAAGGGCTGGGAAGGCACCGATCCCATCCGCCGTTTCGATTCGATCGCTCATTTCGCCGAGGTATCCGGATTGACGTGAGCGGCGCAGACGTGGTCGTGCACGACCACTTCACGCCTTTTGCGCTTCGACAGTCTCGGTCAGCACCGTAATGAAATTCTGCAATGCAGGCGTCGTTCGTTCGGGGTTCCATGCCAGCGAGAGTGGGAAGGCTACCGAAAAATCCGCCAGAGGTCTGATCACCACCGAATTGGGTTCGGACCCGACTTCATGACTATCGACGAAACCCACCGCCAGTCCGATCGCCACCATACTGAGCACGGCTTCGGCGCTGCGTACTTCGGTCATGATGTTGGGAGTAAGTCCACCTGCATTGCAGGCGGCGATCATGCGATCATACATGCGCGGCGAGTATTTCCTCATCGGCCAGATGAAGTTCGCACCTGCCAGATCCTGAAGGCAAAGGTCGGGTTTGCTGGCAAGCGGATGGGACTTGGGGATGGCGAGAAGCAATTCGTCGTCCGCGATGTGAAAGTACGAGGCCCACGGCTCGGTACTGAACTGATAAAGCGCGCCGACATCGAGGTCGCCAGATTGAATAGCCACCAGCTGCTCCTCGGAGAACAGCACTTCGATCTTGATATCGATGAGCTCGAATTTCTGATGAAATGTCTGGAATGCCTGGCCCAGCGCGCGGTTCCGTATGGCCGATGGGTTGAGGCCGATCTTCAACTGACCGACATGGCCTTGCATGACGTTTCGCGCGCGTGCCTTGGCCTTCTCAAGCGTTTCGTTGAAGTTGCGGACATCCTCATAAAAACATTCGCCTGCCGGGCTTAGCCGAACGCCGCGCGGAAGCCTTTCAAACAGCTTGATCCCAAGTTCCTCTTCCAGAACCTGGATGCGCCGCGAAAGAGCCGACTGCGTCATGAAAAGGCGGTTGGCGGCCCGCTGAAAATGTTGCTCCTCTGCGGTGACGACGAAAAAGCGAAGGTGGCGTTCTACCATTTTCCGGCGTCCCTCGGGCTTGGAGCGCGGCCGCATCTGGCCTGATGGCTACCCAGACGTTCAATCGATGGGTTCTGCCGTTAAAATGCGCTGGACCGATATATCTTTGCCTTCTAGCCATCGTCAAGCGGTTCAATCGCATTGCTGCGGCCCTGGTCAGATGGAGATGGTTCATGATGACGACTGTGGAGGATCGAATTGCCGTCCTCGAAGAGGAATTGCGCAAAGTCCGCGATCAGCTTGAAATCTATCAGCTCACCGCTGCCTACGGACCGGCTGCCGACAGCGGCAATTCGCGTGCCACCGCAGAGCTGTGGACGGAAGATGGCGAGTATGACTGGGGCAGGGGCAAGACCGTGCCAGATGCGGGGATGGTCGAGGGAACCGTTGGTGGTGCCAAAGGCTGGGCGGAAATCGCACAGATGGTCGATGGCCCCTTCCATCAGGAAGTCATCCGCGGCGGCGCGGCCCATACCCTGAGCATGCCGCACGTGCTGGTGCAGGGCGATACCGCGGTGAGCACCAGCTACGTCTGCGTCTATGCCCGCGACGGCGATGCATGGCGGCCCTGGCGTGTTTCGGCGAGCCATTTCCATTGGGTGCGTGGCAGCGACGGATGGAAAATCAAGCGGCGCCTGAACCGGTCGCTGAACGGCCAGGCCGAAGCGCGTGAGCTGCTGGCGACCGGATTGGCAGGACGCCTGCCGGAATAGAATTGAGATTGGGGTTTTGTTCGCAGCGGGCCATGCGGTCGGTCGATTGAACCAGATCGAATTTAACATTGGACCGATCAGGTCCGCCGGATCAGAACAATCGACAATCAGCCAGTTTCCCGGTGCATTCAAACCCACCGACCAGAGGAGCGCCGAGATGGAAATGATGCCAGTTCGTCAACGGATGATTTCGTCAGACACGCATGTGTTCGAACCGCCGCGGCTGTGGCTGGATCGCCTTGACAAGAAGTACGAGGAGCGGGCACCGCACGTCATCCGTATCGACAACATCGATACGTGGTATTGCGACGGGCAGCGGTTCATGACCGCTGGCGCAGGTACGCAGCTCGGCAAGCGCTATGAAGGGCGTTTCAACGTTCGCGCCGAAGGCCACATGGAAGACGTGCCCAAGGGCGCGTACATCCCCCAGGAAGCCGTCAAGGACATGGCGTCCGACGGTGTCGATGTCGGCATCATCTATCCGACCGTTGCGCTGAACATCTACACGCTTGCCGACAGCAATTTCGTCAACGTGCTGTTCGCGGCCTATAATGACTGGATGGCCGAGTTCTGCGCTGCGGCGCCGGAAAACCTGAAGGGCAACGCGCTCATCAACCTCGATCTCGACGACGTTCCGTCGGCGATCCGCGAGCTTGAGCGTTGCGCGAAGATGGGCCTCTCGGGATGTCTGATCAGTGTCTATCCAGGAGAGCATCGCGCATACTCGCGGCCGGAATACGAGCCCTTCTGGACTGCTGCAGAAGCGCTCAGGATGGTGATCGTGCTGCACACGAGCACCAATCGCGTGCTGCACGAAGGTTCGCTGTTCGATTATTCGCAGACCACCCCGGCAACCCATTCGAACGCCGACCACTGGGTGCGGCAGTCGCTTGGGCACATGATCTTTTCCGGCGTGTTCGAGCGCCACCCCAAGCTCTATGTCGGTGCCATCGAATACGAGATGGCCTGGGTGCCGCATTTCCTTGACCGCATGGATTTCAATTACAACAACCGGGACGGGCTGATCACGCACTTCTTCAAGAACGACGAAGTGCCCAGCGACTTCTGGCGCAGCAACTGCTTCGTCGGCTTCAACGAAGATCCGATCGGTGTGAAAATGCGAGACTATATCGGCATGGACAACATCACCTGGGGGTCGGACTATCCGCATCCGGAGAGCACATTCCCGCGCTCGCAGCAGGTTCTGAAGGAAATTTTCAAGGACTGCACCAAAGAGGAAGTGGAGAAGATGACCTACTCCAACATCGCCCGCATCTTCGGGATTTCCTGATTGGATGAATGCAATCGCAGGCTGTCGCTGACGAGATACTTCACGTTTGATGGTCGGGGAGGCGAGGCGGCATGCACATCGGCGTGAACCGACCGTTGCGGCCTCCTGCCTATCCGGCCGCAGACATCGATGCGGCAGTGATCGCCCGGCACGCCGAAGCCTTGGGGTTCGAATCGATTTTCTACGGCGAGCATCCGATCCGCCCGCTGGATGAGCCGGGCATGGCTGCAGGCAGCTATTCAGACGGTGTGCCGCTGTTCCAGGATGCCCTGGTCGCGCTGGCGCGGGCTTCGGCCGTCACCAGCCGCATCAAGATCGGCAGCGGGGTGTTCAATCTACCCGAACACAACGCCATCCTGTTCGCCAAGCAGATTGCCAGTCTCGATCTCTACAGCAACGGGCGTGTCGTGCTGGGTCTCAGCGTCGGCTGGAGCGAGATCGAGGTGACCTTGCTGGGCGGAAATTTCGCCCGGCGCTGGGAGCAGACCCGCGAGGCGATCCTGCTGATGCAGGCCTTGTGGACGAAAGAGCGCGTCGAGATGAAGGGCGAGTTCTACGATGTGCCCCCTGTGCTCTGCCATCCCAAGCCTGCTTCCAAGCCGTGGCCGCCGATCCTGATCGGCTCGCGGCATGCCAACGCGTTCGCCCGGATTGTCGAATATGCCGATGGCTGGATGCCGGCCTTCGTGCGCCCGGAAACCATGGCAAACGGGCCTGAGGCAGTGCGCAGCGGTAGGCGCAAGCTCGACGAGCTGGCGCGCGCGGCGGGCCGTGATCCTTCTAGTTTGCACATCGCAGCCATCATCAAGGACGACGCCACAATTGATGACCTGCGGCGTTTTGAGGACGCAGGGTGCGACCGGGCCATCATAAGTCTGCCCGCTGTCGAGACCGAGGACAAAGCGCGTGACGTACTGGACCGGTTGGCGGACAGGGTGCTTTGAGCTTTGGGCAACGTGATGGTTCGCATACCCGCAATCAGCTGTTTGGAGGCAAATCGTGTAGCATCTTGAGGATGACTGGGAAATCAGGAGCCTGACATATTTGTATGCCCGTGCCATGGACCGCAACGAGCCGGAAACGATCGACCGTATTTTTACACCCGATGCGGTTTTGCGGCGCCCGTCGATGGTCTGGGAAGGTGTCGAGGCGATCCGCAAGGTGCCGGCATGGCTGCACGAGCGCTAGCTCAAGATGAATCACCATGTACACAACCACCTCGCCGAGATTGACGGCGATACAGCAGTGGCGGAGACTTGCGGCCTGGCGCACATGGTCGGTCGCGGGCCGGGCGGTAACGTGTTCGTCTATCAGCTCAGCCTGCGGTACCAGGATTCGATGGTGCGGACGCCCGAAGGCTGGCGCTTCACCCGGCGCGACCTCGTATATGACTGGAGCACCACCGCTTCAGCGCATCTTGAATCCAACGCTTGAAGTTGTTGGCGCAGCCTAAAGTTTGAACACTTTCTTGGCGGTCCCGCCAAGGATCTTGCGGGCGACCTCTTCCGAAGTGGCATCGAGCACCACCTGCCTGGAGCTGTAGTTGAAGCCATACGATCCTTCGGGGTGGGGATAGTCGCTGGCCCACATCACATTGTCGGCCCCGATATAGTCGAGCAGCTGCAATCCGATCCGGTCGTTCTGGAAGGTCGCGTAGCAGTGCTCGTGCCAGTAGTGCGACGGGCGATGCTTTGGTCGCGGCTCGAACAGCACATCGTAGGAATCATAGAGCATCTCGGCATCCTGCAACGCCGATGCAACCCAGTTGATGCCGCCTTCCGCGAAGACAACCTTCAGCGTCGGGTTGCGATCGAACACTCCGCCGAATGCCATCTGACCGAAGGGTTTGCGGAACGGCGCCAGCACATTGAGCAGCCACGATGCGTGCTTGCCGCGTCCTTCCAGGTTGAAATTTTCGCCGATGTGAAAGGTCAACGGGATACCCGATGCGGCGATCGCCGCGAACAGGCGTTCGGTCTCCTCACCGGCAAAATTGAACTCGCTGCCGTCCGGATTGTTGGGCGGGCTGGTGGGAAGCAGCATAGCTTTGAGGCCCAGGTCTGTGATTTGCTGCACGGCGGCCTCGGCGCGGCCCGGATCCCACCAGTTGCTGATGATGCCAACGCCGTGGAACCGGCCAGGATAGCGGGCTCCCTCGCGTGCGCACCACTCGTTATAGAGTCGAAACCCCCACTCGCGAACTTCGAGATCGGGGTTGCCGCGCAGTTGCATGACATTTTGCGGGTAGAGGATTTCCTGGCCAACTCCCTCGGCCAGTACATGTTCCATCCGGATGTCCAGATCATAGAGCCCGGGGGTGAATACCATCTCCAGCGTATTGATCGAATGCTCGGTGAGGTTGGTCGCCAGTGAACCCATGCGCCAGATCCTGTCGAACCAAACTCTCGGCGCTTTGTCCTTGAGATGTGCGGGAAAGCCTTCGTAGAAAATGTCCTCGGTCACGTCCCAGTGACTGTCGGCAGAGACAATGCCATCGCCGTTCAGCAGCGGATTTGGCCCCGGCACCTGCGGTTTGCGGTGAAAGGTTACACCGATACCCTTCATCAGCGGGTCTTCGAGCTTCACATAAGACATGTTCGTCTCCCAACAGCCGGGCTTTCGGCTTCACTCAGGGGGCACCGCGCAAACCCTGGCTGCGGGTCTGCATCGCCTGATTTGTGGTCAGGCTAAGCCCGAACGGCCAGCCGGTCCAATGTGTTTTGGGCAATTGATCTGTGCGCTGGGCTGGGGGCATGGACTGCACGGATGACGGGCTCCGCCGCAGCGGGCGAGAGCGTTCGGTCAATACATGAATTGGGCCATTAAATTGCATTGGACGAATGATTCGGTCGTATTCTAGTACCCGATCGCGCGCGGCGTGAATGCGCCTGCCGCGATCGTTGCAACGCCAGTGCGATTTAGGCCTATGTCCGAAACTGTTTCCGCTCGTCCTGCCGCTGGTGTCGAACTGTGCGCAATGGCCGACCTGACGGACCCCGGATCGAGGGGATTCGAGTTTGACGATGGCGACGCCTTCTTTGCCGGTTTCGTGGTGCGGCATGGCAACGCCGTTGCCGGCTTCGTGGACTATTGCCCTCATGCCGGATGGAGGCTCTCACCTCGCGGGAATTTCCTGAATCGCGCCAAGGACGGCATCCTGTGCACAGGACACAGGGCCGAGTTCGATTTTGACGGACTTGGCACCGTCGGCAAATGCATAGGGCTGTCGCTGACGCCCTGGCCGGTTACGGTAATCGAGGGCATGGTGGTAACGGCCTGAGATGGCAGGGTCGCTGCGGGGACCCTTTCAGGCTGTTACGCTGATCTTATAAGAATAGTCGCCTGACCGTTCACCAGCTTGCGGTCGGCATCGTCATCTACCCAGATATCGACAAGTGCACGGCTACCCTCCGCACACTTCGACACTTCGGCGATCTTGCCGTGAACGGTGATCGTGCTCTCTCTCAGGTTCGGAAGCTGGTACTGGACCGCGAGTTTCTCGATCTTGCCGTTCGGCCCCATCCAGCGACGCATCATGATGTGGGCGTATGACCACGCGAGATTGCCCATGCCGATCGCCGAGGGAAAGCCCGCCGCCTTGCCTGCCTCATCATCCATGTGGATCGGTATGAATTCCTCGTTCACCGCCGCATAGCGGTTCCAGTTAGCGAATCCGGTGGTACGTACGAAGGCGGGCAGCTCGGTACCCGGTGTCAAATCCATGTCCCCGGTCCTCTAGTAGCGAATATAGGTCATTACGGCGTTTCGGACCAATTCGTCTCGTTGATTGGTCCACCGATCCTGCGTCTCTGTGATGAGCAGCGGGCCACGCTTTCCTTCTTTCTGTGTGTAGCTCTTGAGGGTGAAGTCAGCGGTGATCACGTCGCCTTCCTGCATGGGAACACCGTATTCGCAGACCGTGCCGCCATTGACGACAAACATTACGTCGGGCGGAGTTATGCCAGCCTGACGCTCCAGAAATCCGGCGCTTGCATCGGGATTCTTCGGTTCACGGCCCGGTGTCGCCCAGGCGAAGGGATTGAACTCCTCCGGAGCAGTTGCCGGCGGATCGCCGCCTGCCGCACCCGCACCCAAGTATTCAGTGGGCGGCTCCTCCGGATAGTAGACTGCGATGGCCCATTTGCGGATATCGGACACAGAGATTGGAAACGAAGTCCGCTTGCGGATGGTACGGCCCAATCCACCGCGCATTTCATCGGATATCAGATTTTTCGCGGTCGCTGTCTCACTACTCACGGTTGAGCCCTTCGGTTGCGTGCAGTTAATCCGAGTGTGGCGGGATATATGAAATCCATCAGCGGCATCTTGAAGCGCATTTCGAGTTAGGTCTCACAATTTGAAACGGCTCGCCATTCCGTCGGCGATTCTATGGGCAAAAAACCCCGCCCGAGGAACGGGTGCTTACGCTTCTGAATTCACGCCTCACTCTCGCCACTGTCAAATGCGTTTCAAGCGCACGACCAATCGGCTAGGCGAATGATGTGCTCCATTCTGGCAATGCGAGCACGCCAATCAACCACCTCGGATTTTCTGGAGGTCAATTAGCCATGTCATATTGCCGCTGGACTATTTGATCCGCCGAACGGCTCACTTCGATGTGCCCGCCTAATCGACTACGAATCGCTATGATGGCCTGGGATATCAGCCTTCGTCGCTGCCATGCGATTGGCCGATTGGTCGTGCGCTAGAAACGCATTGGACAGTAGCCAAGGCGAAGTGCGATAGTCCAACCTGATCTTCAATATTGTTCGGGATCAATCCGGAAAAGCCGGAATATGGGAGGGGTATTCGATGGTCGTTTCACGTTATGCACGTATTCGCTATCTTGCAGGCACATCACTGAGCGCAATCTTGTTGGCGACGCCGGCTTTCGCACAGGACGCCGAAGAAGGAGTCGGGGGCCTCCAGGAAATCATCGTTACCGCCCAGAAGCGCGAACAGAGCCTTCAGGACGTTCCGATCGCGGTTTCCGCTGTCACCGGCGAATCGCTTGCAGCCAACCGCGTCACCAACGTCATCGATCTGAGCGCCATGGCGCCGGGCGTAACCGTGCGTCCTTCGCTCGGCAGCTCGTCTATCCCCACGTTCTCCGTTCGCGGTGCGATCAGCTATGGCGTTGTCCCTGGTTCGGACAAGCAGGTTTCGATGTATCTCGACGGCGTGTATCTGTCCTCGCCGCGCGGCTCGATCTTCGACCTGCCGAACGTGGAGCGCATCGAAATGCTGCGCGGCCCGCAGGGCACGCTGTTCGGTCGTAACGCCACCGCCGGCGCAGTCAGTATCACGACGCAAAATCCGCTGGGCGAAGGCCACGTCAAGGCCAGCGTCTCGATGGCCAACCATGACGGCTATCGCTATGAGCTGACCGCGCATACCCCTGAACTTGGCCCGCTCAGCGCCTATTTCAGCTACGTGAAGAACAAGTATCGCGGCCACACGAAAAACAACGGCCCGGTGACGACATTTGACCGCAGTGCCAACGCGCTCAAGTATAATGAATTCGTCAAAACTGCCCCTTGGCTTGGGGGCAAGGATTCGGACTCGATCTTCGTTGCGGTCAAATTCGAGAGCGGCGACTTCAGGGCGATCTACAAGTTCGACCGTAACGACTCCACGGAAACGGCGGGCGCAGTTGGGATTTTTGGCTATGATTTCGCCAACCCACGGGCTGGGCTCGGTGCCCCGTTCGGCAATTTGCTCAAGGCCATCGTCGATGGCTCGGTAGCCAACGGCTTGACGCTTGCCAGACCGAACACCCGCCCGGACTCGGTTTGGAACTCGTACAACACCGATTTGATACAGTTCCAGGAAGGCCATAACCTGACGATCGATTTCCAGGTCAATGACCAGATCTCGATCAAGAACATTGCCGCCTTCCGCTCGTCTCAGGTTCGCTCGACAGTGTCGCTGCTCGGCATCGACGCCCTGCCATTCCCGGCGTCCGCGACCGACGAGTTTATTACCCTTTCGGCGCTGAGCAGCCCAGCATTCGCAGGGCTTGCGCCTGCGACGCAGCAGGCAATTGCAAACGGCGAGGTTGGCAGAAACTATGTGTTCTTCGGTTCCGGTCCAGTCTCTCGCACTAGGCAGTACAGCAACGAACTGCAGGCCAACTACGACTCCGATTTCCTGACACTCACTCTCGGCGCAGTCTACTTCAAGGGCACGGATGACAACAACGAACATGGCATGCAGAACACCGTGCGGTTCACCAACCTGCCCGTCGGCAATGCCATCCCCTACCTGCCAGGCGTCGGTCACAACGAGGCCAAGTCGATTGCAGGCTATGCGCAGGGCGAATTCCACGTCACGCCGCAGCTCGATATCGTTGTTGGCGGTCGATACACCAATGACAAGAAGCTGGCGCAGCTCAGCTCGCTGACCACGGCAACCTGTCCGGCCACGATCACAACATCGGCCGGACGCCAGACCTGCCCGCTGATCACCAACACGTTCAACTACAAGGACAACAAGTTCAATTACCTTATCGGTGCGAACTTCCGTCCAAACGACGACATCCTCGTCTATGGCAAATACTCGACCGCCTATGTGTCGGGCGGCAAGGTCGGACCGATCGAGTTTGCTCCGGAAACGGCAAAGTCGGCTGAACTCGGTTTGAAAGCCGACCTGCTCGATCGCCGCTTGCGCACCAACCTTTCGGTGTTCTGGGCCAAATACTCGAACAACCAGACTCCGCAGGGCGGAAACGTGTTCCCAGCGGCCGAACTTGCACTGCTCGTTCCCGACGCACGGGTCAGGGATGCTCTGGGAACTTTCGTGTTTATCCAGGGCGACCTCGAAGCCAAGGGCGTCGAGCTTGAAGTCACTGCGGCACCGACCGAGGGCGTGGTTCTGGGCGGCAGCCTGTCCTACATCGACACGAAGGCCACTAAGGTACCGGAACTGCTGAAGACGGCGAACCTTCTGCCGCCGGGATCACCGGATAGCGCCTACCGTCTGACACTGCGTCCGAAGTGGACTGCCAATGCCTATGTGCAGTACACCTCGCAGCCGATCTGGGATGAGGCGATCTTCACTGCGCGCGTCCAGGGCAACTATACATCCAGGGTTTTGGGAACGCCTTTTGCGGGTGCTACGGCTATTTTCCCACACTATACCGACTCGATCCCCGGTTACTGGCTGGTCAACGGCCGCGCAGCGATCGAGAAGATCAACTTCGGCGGCGCTTTCGAGGGCACCGTGGCGCTTTGGGGCAAGAACATTTTCGACAACAAGTCGATCTCGTTCCCGTTCAACAATGTCGGCGTTGGCGCGGCCACCTTCATCGAGCCGCGTCGTTACGGTATCGACCTGACTGTCGAATTCTAAAACAATTTTTGACAGACTTGAAACGCGGGGTGTGTCACCCCGCGTTTCCATTTGCCGGCTGGCCAGATAACTGAGAGCAGGAGCCAGGCGGCTGTAAGGTTGACGATCTATCGGGACATCGACTGGGTGAGATTATAGCCTTTCCCGAAGGGCTTCATAGGGTGTTTGGCCGTTGAAGGCGCCGTGTGGCCTGTTGAAGTTGTAGAAGTTCTCCCACTCGGTGAGCTTGGCTTCAAGATCGACGTCGCCCTTGTATGACAGGAGCTGGTAGAACTCCTGCTGATCTG
>CAMDQY010000025.1 GCA_945906005.1 Novosphingobium sp. Chol11
GAGATCGACGGGCTGGACATCCATTTCCTGCACATTCGCTCGAAGCATGCCGATGCCCTGCCGATGGTGCTGACCCACGGTTGGCCCGGTTCGGTGGTCGAGTTCCTCAAGGTCATCGCTCCGCTGACCGATCCCGAGGCTCACGGCGGCACGGCGGCGAACGCCTTCCACCTCGTGATCCCCTCGCTTCCGGGTTACGGTTTTTCAGCCAAGCCGGATCGCAACGGCTGGACGGTGCAGCGCATTGCCCAGGCCTGGGACGTGCTGATGAAGGGTCTGGGCTACGACAGATACATCGCCCAGGGTGGTGACTGGGGCTCGGCAGTGACGACCGCGATGGCCTTGCTGAACCCGGCCAGCCTGCTTGCCATTCACCTCAACATGCTGGTTGCCCGGCCCTCGCCCGAGCAAGCGGCGCAACCCACCCCGGACGAAACCGCGCTGATGGAGCGCATCGGCCTCTGGTCGAAGCAGGGGCGCGGCTATTCGGAAGAGCAGAGCACCAAGCCGCAGACGCTCGCATATTCGCTGGTCGATTCGCCGGTGGGACAGGCGATGTGGATCTACGAGAAGTTCCACGGCTGGACCGACAATGGCGGGCAAAGTCCCGCCGATTGTTTCGACCTCGACGAGATACTCGACAACATCATGGTCTATTGGCTCACCGCGACGGGCGGCTCGTCGGCACGGCTCTATTGGGAGAGCCTTGGCAACTGGCCGCAGGACAAATCGGACGTGCCGCTCGCGGTCAGCAATTTCCCCCATGAAATCATGCCCGGCGTACGGCGCTGGGCGGAAAACCGCTATTCGCGCATCATCCATTGGGGCAATCTGGACAAAGGCGGCCACTTCGCCGCCTTCGAGCAGCCGACCTTGTTCGTTTCGGAAATGCGCGCAGCTTTTGCGTCGCTGTGGCAAGCCAATCGGCAAGATTGATACTGCACGGATCATTTGATACAGAACGCTGCAACGAATCCGGGAGAAGACAAAAATGTTCGATACGATCATCAGGGGCGGCAAGATCGCCGACGGCTCCGGCGAAGCAAGCTACACCGCCGACATCGCCATCAAAAACGGCCTGATTGCCGAAATCGGCACTGTCTCGGGCACCGCCACCAATGAGATCGATGCCGATGGCGCGCTGGTCACTCCCGGCTTCGTCGACCTGCACACGCATTATGACGGCCAGTTCGTTTGGGACGACACCATGGATCCGAGCTTTTCGCACGGCGTCACCACCGCGATCGGCGGCAACTGCGGCGTCGGCTTCGCGCCGGTGCAGAAAGAATTCCGCCGCCCGCTCGTCGAAATGATGGAAGGCGTCGAGGAAATCCCCGGCATCGTCATCGACGAGGGGCTGGACTGGAACTGGACAAGCTTCGGCGACTACCTCGACCGGGTCGACCAGAACCGCTTCACGATGGACGTCGCCAGCCACATCACCCACGCACCGCTGCGCGTCTTCGCGATGGGTGAGCGCGCGATCAATCACGAGAAAGCGACTCCCGAGGACATCGAAGTCATGGCCCGCCTCGTGCGCGAGGCGATGGATGCAGGCGCGGTCGGCTTCTCGAGCGGCCGCCTGCTCGAACACCTCTCCAGCGAGGGCGATCACGTCCCCGGCACCTTCGCCAACGACGATGAACTGCTCGCCATCGCCAGCGCCATGGGCTCATCGGGTCACGGCGTGTTCCAGATGATCCCCAAGGGCGCGATCGGCAACATCATCGATACCGACGACATGACCAACAACCGGGTCGCCGAGATGGAACGGCTGGTGCGGCTGACCCGCGCGGCGGGCCGTCCTTCGACCTACACGGTGATCGAATTCTCCGACGAGCCAGAAAATCGCCGCTTCCTCGTCGAGGAAACCGACCGGGTGCTGAAAGCAAACCCGTCGCTCGAAATGCACCCGCAGTGCGCCTCGCGCGGCGTCGGCTCGATCATGATGCTCGATTCGCACCATCCGTTCAAATTCAAGCCCGCCTATCTTGAAATTGCCGATCTCCCGGCCGCGCAGCGTGCCGAGGCGATGCGCGATCCCGCGCGCCGTGCCGCCATCCTTTCGCAAGAGGATACTCCGCCGGCAGGAAGCGATCCGATGATCGTGCGCATGGTTTCGCGCATGCCGATGACTGCAGGCAGGTATATCCTGATTGACGATCACGTCGATTACGAGCCGGGCCCGGATTCGCGCATTGAGGCGCTGGCCGCGGCTGCGGGACAGACGCCGCTCGAATTCCTCTATGACCAGATCACCGCGGGCGACGGTACCAAAGCGGCGATCTCGTTCTTTCTCAACTACAACGAGGGCAACCTCGACGAAACCTACGAGATGATGGCAAACCCCAATGTCATCAGCGGCCTCGGCGATGGCGGCGCGCACGTGCGCCTGATCTGCGATGCTTCGCAAACCACGTTCCAGCTCGCCTTCTGGACTCGCGACCGCACGCGCGGTCCCAAGCTGCCGCTCGAATATGTCGTGCGCAAGATGACCCACGACGCCGCCAGGCTTTACGGGATGAACGACCGCGGTCTGCTGAAAGTCGGCAAGCGCGCCGACATCAACGTCATGGACTATGCCAATCTCAACCTCGGCGTGCCCAAGATGCTCTTCGACCTGCCGAGCGGCGCACCGCGCATCCATCAGGGATCGACCGGCTATCTCGCCACTCTGGTCAACGGTGAGGTGACTCGCCGCAATGACGCGGATACCGGCGCACGTCCGGGCCGCCTCTATCGCAGCCGCCCGAACTGATTCCAACATATCCTCCCCTCCCCATCAGGGGAGGGGATCGAGGGGTGGGGCAGGCCTAATCAGGCAGCGCGCTCGAACACCGCGGCGATGCCCTGCCCGCCGCCGATGCACATCGTCTCCAGCGCGTAGCGGCCCTGCCGCCGCTCCAGCTCGTAGAGCATTGTGGCAAGGATGCGCCCGCCGGTCGCGCCGATCGGATGGCCGAGCGAGATGCCCGAACCGTTGGGATTGAGCATCTCGTGGCGCGAATCGTCCTCGCTCCAGCCCCAGCCCTTGAGCACGCCGAGCACCTGAGGCGCGAAGGCCTCATTGAGTTCCACGAGGTCGATCTGGTCCCATGTCATGCCGGTGCGAGCGAACAGCCGCTCGACCGCAGGAACCGGGCCTATGCCCATGCGCGAAGGCTCGCAGCCAGCCGCAGCCCATGAGTGGAACCAGGCCATCGGGGTCAGGCCGAGCTCTTCCAGCTTGTCCTCGGCAACCACGAGGCACGCCGCTGCGGCATCGCTCTGCTGGCTGGCGTTTCCGGCGGTGACGACGCCGTCCTTTTCCATCGCCTTCAACTTGCCGAGCGATTCGGGAGTCGAATCGGCGCGCACGCCTTCATCTTCGGCGAACACAAGCGGGTCGCCCTTGCGCTGCGGGATCGAGATCGGAACCATTTCGGCATCGAACTTGCCGTCGGCCCAGGCCTTGGCGGCGCGCTGCTGGCTACGCGCGGCGTAGATATCGCACTCTTCGCGAGTAATCCGGTAATCGCGCGCGACATTGTCGGCGGTCTCGATCATGCCTGTGATCACGCCGAACCGCTCGATCGGCTGCGACATCATGCGCCCGCGCGCAAGCCGGTCATGCAGTTCGATGGAACCGGCCTTGACCCCGGTGCGCCCCTGGATGGTGTAATGTTCAACCTGGCTCATCGATTCGCAGCCGCCCGCGATCACCACGTCCGCCGCGCCGGTTTGCACCATCATCGCCGCGTCTATCACCGCCTGGAGACCCGAGCCGCAGCGCCGGTCGAGCTGATAGCCCGGAACACTTACCGGCAGTCCCGCCGCGAGTGCCGCCCAGCGCCCAATGGCGGGCGCTTCGCCGTTGCCGTAACCCTGCGAGAACACGACATCGTCGATGCGCTCTGGATCGACGCCGCTGCGCTCGACCAGCGCGCGGATGACGATGGCGCCCAGCTCGCCTGCGGGAATCCCCGCCAGCTTGCCCAGAAATTTGCCAACTCCGGTGCGGATCGGCGTGACAATGGCGGCTCTACGCATGATGGTTCCTTGATTATGCTATTTTCGGATCGGTAATCGGCACGCTGCTCAGGCGCTCTCGAACAGCTTGCGAAGATCGGGCTGCGATACCTTGAGCGATGGCGTGCGCGGAAAATCCTCCATGCAGCGCATCTCGACCGGCACCTGATAGGGCATCAGCCGTTCCTTGAGGAAGGCGCGAAGCTCGGCATCCTCGGGCGCGCTCGCGCCCGCCTTGAGCAGGTAGCCCGCGACCGGGATCTCGCCGAGGCGTTTGTCCGGCAGGCCCACGACCGAAGCCTCGCGGATCGCGGGGTGGGCTTCCATCGCGGTGGCAACGTCGGTCGGCTGGATCTTGAAGCCGCCACGGATGATCGCGCCGTCGTGGCGGCCGCGGATATAAAGGAAGTTGTCCTCGTCGAGCTCGGCAAGATCGGTGGTGCGCGTCCAGTCCTGCGAGCCGGAATTGCCGCCGCGCAATTCGAGCAGGCCCTGCTCACCGGGCGCGAGCACTTCGCCGCTTTCAGGATCGACGATGCGGGCACCCACTCCTTTGTTGAGCCGCCCGACCGCGCCGCGCTTGGCTTTCCAGTGATCCTTGAAGTCCTGCAAGGTCCAGCCCGCGACACCGCCCGCGAATTCGGTCGCGCCATAGGCCTGCAGTACTGGCACGCCGTAGCGATCGAAGAACGCATCGGCGAGATCGGGATCGAGCGGCGCGGTGCCGGTGCGATAGGCGAGCAGGCTCGAATAGGTATCGTCGGGCAGGTCCGCGTCGAGCAGCATCCGCAGCGCGGCTGGCGGCGCGCCTGCGACTTTCGGGCGGTGGCGCACCAGCGCGCCGGCAAACCCATCGACCGTGAACTTCTCGATCACGCAGATCTTCCGTCCGCCGAGGAAGTTGTTCATCACGTGGGTGATGCCCGAGATATGCGCGAGCGGATTGGTGATGATCTGCACGCCGCTGCGCAGTTTGGGCTTCTGCTCGGGATCGCGGCCCTTCTCGAATGCAGCTGCGCCCTGCAAGGCTTTCTCGAAGCGGTCGCGCGGCAAGGGAATACGCTTGGGCGTGCCGGTAGTGCCGCTTGAAAGCATTTCAATGGCGACGCCGGGCGCGTCGGGATTTTCCCATTTCGTCTTGTCGCCGGGGAGGCTTTCAATGAGGCGCGGCTTTTCAGTCAGCTCGGCCGAAAGAACAATGCCGAGCGCGCCAATCTGGCTTGCCGCCTGCTTGAGGCCCGCTCGTTCCCACTCGTCCTCGATTGCGACGACCACCGGAACCTTGGACTTGAGCAGGTCTTCCACCAGCTTTTCATCGGGCGCGGAGGCGTTGATGCTGGCGACGCAGCGACCCGAGCGGAACATGGCGATCAGTGCCGGGACCATCGGCGCGGAATTGCGCAGCAGCATGCCAACGCGCATGTCGAGGCCGATGCCGTTCTCCTCAAGCAATGCGACCAGCGCTTCGCTCGCTTCCATGATCTGGCGCCAGGTGAACCAGTGCTCGTTGACCTCTAGCTCCGGGGCATCGGGATCAATGCTCGCATAGAGATCAATCTGCTCGCTGAGCCAGGAACGGTTGGTCGTTTCGGACATGGTATGCAGTCGCTTTCTAGATAATCGGCGGGCGGCAGCCCTGCTCCGCCCTTAATTGGCGCAATTGCGCTAGTCCATGGTCTGGCCGTCGAAAGTGCGGCCCTTGAAGTCCTGCTCGAACCATTCGTCGACCAGTTCGGAGCAACGGCGGCTGGCAAGCCGGGCAAGTTCGACGTCGGCATCGATGACTGCGCGTGCGAGCCGCGCACGCATCCGGCGATAGGTCTGCACACGCTCGGGCCGGTCGATCAGCACGTCCTCGCTACGCGAGGCGAGCGCGGCAAAATCGTAGAGGATCGCCATCAGCAGGTTGAGCACCGAATTGTCGGCGAGCGCGCTGATTAGCTGGAGAAACTCGCGCTCGCTCTTGAGGAAGGCGCGGTAGCCGTGCGCCATCTCGAGCGGGGCGCTCTCGTCCTGCACCGCGAATTCTTCGAGCCGGGCGAGCAGAACCGGATCGCGGTTGTGCGTCGCCAGCACTGCCAGCTCGGCTTTGAGCGGGCCAATGCCCGAAGTGATCTGCGTGAAATCCGCGTCGTGCGCGCGCAGATAGAGCGCGGCCATGCGGGTGACGTTCATTGTGCTGGGCCGCGCCGAGAAATAGCCGCCGCCCACGCCCCGGCGCACAGCGACGAAGTTTTCCTGAGCGACTCGCGATGCCGCCTGGCGCAGCGTCGCGCGGCTGACATCGAGCTGCGCGATCATCTCGTCTTCCGAACCGAGGAAGGTTCCGTCGGGATTTTCGAGGGACAGCACGCGCAACGCCTCGGCAGCACGGTCGACAACCGAACCGAGTTGCGCCTGCTGGGCCGGCTCAGTCATTGACCGTCCTTATTGCCGACACGACGGTGCCGTTTGGCCATTGATACATGCAGCTGGCTCATGCACTGTCCTTATTGAGTATCCTTTATTATTGCAAATGCCGCGTCAGACTTTATTGCTGCACCGCAACAGGAGCAAATCATGCATCTCGCTGGCAAGACACTATTCATCAGTGGCGGCAGTCGCGGCATCGGCCTCGCCGTGGCACTACGCGCCGCGCGCGACGGGGCAAACGTGGTCGTCGCCGCCAAGACCGCCGAGCCGCACGCGCATCTTCCGGGCACGATCTACAGCGCCGCGCAAGACATCGAAGCGGCGGGCGGGAAGGCGCTCCCCGTCCTTCTCGATATCCGCGATGTCGATGCAGTCGAAGCGGCCATGGCCTCGGCTGCCCAGCACTTTGGCGGGATCGACATTCTCGTCAACAATGCCTCGGCGATCAGCAAGACAACGACGCTGGAGACCGAAGCCAAACATTACGACCTGATGCACCAGATCAACGCACGCGGCACCTACTTCGTCTCGAAAGCGGCGATCCCCTATCTGAGGAAGGCGGCCAATCCGCATGTCCTGACAATGTCGCCGCCGATCAATCTCGATCCCAAATGGTTCGCGCCGCACGTCGCCTACACCATGAGCAAATACGCCATGTCGATGACCGTGCTGGGCATGGCGGCAGAGTTTCGCGAGGATGGTATCGCCTTCAACTCGCTGTGGCCGCGCTATGGCATCGCCACCGCCGCGATTGAATTTGCCGCAGCCGATGCCGAGCAGCTCAAGCATTGCCGCACGGTCGATATCATGGCCGATGCTTCCTATGAAATCCTGACACGGCCCTCGCGGCAGTGCACCGGCAATTTCTTCATCGATGATACGCTGCTGGCGGAAACGGGCGTGACCGACTTCACCAAATACCGGGTCGATCCGTCACAGCCGCTGCGCGTCGGCATGTTCTTTGCTGACGACGACCAGCCGCCGCCGGGCAAACACTGATGTCCTAAACGACTCCAGCCGCTTGCAGCGCTGCGATCTCATCCGCGCTGAAGCCGAGCTCGCCCAGAATTTCGGCATTGTGCGCGCCGATCGCGGCGGGCGGCGTGCGGATTTCGGCGGGCTTGCCGCCAAGCTCGACCGGCGCGCGAGTCAGCGGCGCTTCTTTCCCGATATGCGGCACGAAGGTCGGCTCGACCAGGCCCAGACCTTCGACCTGCTCGTGGCTGCGCACTTCCTTGGGTGACAGCACCGGCCCTGCCGGCAAGTGCACGGCGGCCAGTTCTTCCAGCGCCTGCGCGGAAGTCCGCGTGTCGCACCAGGATTGCATTCGCGCGGAGAGAAATTCGCCCTGCTCTGCTCGCGCCTCGTCGCTGCCGAAGCGGGGCTCGTCGGCCCATTGCGGCTCGTCCATCAGCTGCGCCCAGCGCTTGAAAATCGGATTGCCGACGATCTGGATGACGATCCAGCCGTCCCTGGTGCGGAACGAATCGGTCGGTCCGTTGAGGAAGCTGCGGTTGCCGATGGCCTTGCGGCCGACCCCGGTCATCGCTTCCTCGATCATCGCGGTCGAGGCGAAGGCGAGCGCGGTGCCGAGCAGGTTGCAGTCGACCTCCTGCCCCTTGCCGGTGCGCGCGCGTTCGAACAGCGCCATGGCCACGCCATAGGCGGCAAACAGGCCGGTCGAATGGTCCACCCAGGTCACCGGCGAGCGGAACGGCACTTCGCCGGTGCCGGTAAGATACTGCGAACCGCTCATCGCCTGGCCGACGCTGTCGAAGCCGGGACGGCTCGCCCATGGCCCGCGCGTGCCGAATGAGGAAATGTTGGCAAGCACCACGTCGGGCTTGATCGCGCAAAGCGATGCATAGTCGATGCCCATGCGTTGCAGGGCGTTTGCAGGCACGTTGGCGACCACGACATCGGCGCCGGCAACAAGACGGCGCAGCACTTCGCCCGCACCTTCGGCGCGTGGGTTGAAGGTCATGCAGCGCTTGTTGCGCGCAAGCTGGAGGAACCCGGCACCTTCGCCGCTTTCCGCCACCGGGCCGATGAACCGGTCCTCGCCGCCGCCCGGCCGCTCAATGCGGATAACGTCCGCGCCGAAATCTGCCATCAGGGTCGCGCAATAGGGGCCGGACACGTAGCGTCCGAAATCGAGCACCCTGATACCGTCGAAAGCGGCCATTCGCACCACCTGTCCCTTGGATCACATGAAGGACGGCGGGCCTTGCATATCGGTGCGATTCTCGCAATAGCGGCCCCAATTCCCGCCCCCTAACCCGCTTGCCAACTGCAAGACGAACCGGAGAGCATCTTGGATCAGGAAACCTTTTCGCTGCTGCGCGAGACCGTGCGGCGCTTTGTCGACGAACGTCTCATCCCCAACGAAGATCGGGTCGAGGATGAGGACGCGGTTCCTGCCGAAATCATCGAGGAGATGAAGGAACTCGGCCTGTTCGGGCTGACCGTGCCGGAGGAATACGGCGGGCTTGGCCTGACCTCCTCCGAAGAGATTCAGGTCATCTATGAAATGGGCCGCACCAGCTTCGCCTATCGCTCGGTGATCGGCACCACGGTCGGCATCGGCAGCCAAGGCATCGTTATGGACGGCACCGAGGAGCAGAAGCGGGAATGGCTGCCCAGGCTGGCCGAAGGCATGTTCGCCAGCTTCGCGCTGACCGAGCCCGATGCAGGCTCGGATGCCGGTTCGATCAAGACTCTCGCGATCCTTGAAGGCGACGTCTACCGGGTCAACGGCACCAAGCGCTACATTACCAATGCGCCGCGCGCAGGCATGTTCACGCTGATGGCGCGCACCCAGCCCAACGTGAAGGGCAGCGCAGGCGTCACCGCCTTCATCGTTCCCGCCGAGACGCCGGGCATCAGCTTCGGCAAGCTCGATAAGAAAATGGGCCAGAAGGGCACGATGACCTGCGACGTCATCTTCGACGATGTCATCGTTCCTGCCGCGAACATCATCGGCGGCGTACCCGAGCGCGGCTTCAAGACCGCGATGAAGGTGCTCGATCGCGGGCGCATCCATCTGGCGGCGCTGTCTTCGGGCATGTGCAACCGGCTGGTCAAGGAAAGCGTCCAGTATGCGGTAGACCGCAAGCAGTTCGGCCAGCCGATCGGCGCGTTCCAGCTAATCCAGGGGATGCTCGCCGACAGCCGCACCGAGGCATACGCGACCTGGCTGATGACGCAGGACGTCGCTCGCCGCTTCGACGCGGGCGAGAACGTCTCCGCCGATGTCGCATCGACCAAGTATTTCGCCAGCGAAGCACTTGGCCGTGTCGCCGATCGCGCGGTGCAGATCCATGGCGGCGCGGGATATATGGCCGAATACAAAGTGGAGCGCTTCTACCGCGACGTCCGCCTGATGCGCATCTACGAGGGCACCAGCCAGATCCAGCAGACCATCATCGCCAAGGCGCTGCTGCGTGACGCGGGCCTCAAGGTCTGATATCTGAGCGGGACAGGGAACCAGACTATGAGTGACGTTAAGACGCTTGGCGTCGTCGGTGCCGGGCCGATGGGACAGGGCATCGCCCAGATCGGCCTGCAGGCCGGGCTTGATGTGGTGCTCTACGACCTCAACCGCGAGGCGCTGGAGAATTCTGCAGCGCAGATGTTCGGCTTCATCGAGAAACTGGAAGGCAAGGGCAAGCTGGATCCGGGCGCGACCGACAGCGCCAAGGCTCGGCTCGCTCTGGCCAACGGGATCGAGGATTTCGCGCCGTGCGAAGCGGTGATCGAGGCGATCATCGAGCGGCTGGAACCCAAGCAAAAACTGTTCGCGCAGCTTGAGGGCGTGCTCGCGCCCGATGCGATCATCGCTTCCAACACGTCTTCGCTGTCGGTGGCCGAAATCGCGGCGGGCTGCTCCAGCAAGGACCGCATCTGCGGGTTGCATTTCTTCAACCCGGTGCCGCTGATGCGGCTGGTCGAGGTCGTGGTCGCGCCGGGCACCAGCCAGGCCGTGGCGGATCGCGCGGTCGCGCTCTCGCACACAATCGGCAAGGACCCGGTGGTGGTGAAGGACGGCCCCGGCTTCCTCGTCAACCTGCAGGGCCGCGCCTATACGCAGGAAGGCCTGCAAGTGGTTCAGGAAGGCGTGACTGATCCGGCCACGCTCGACCGGATCATGCGCGATGCGATGAATTTCCGGATGGGTCCGTTCGAGCTGATGGACCTCACCGGGATCGACATCAACTATCCTGCCTCGACCTATATATACGAAGGCTACCAGCACGATCCGCGCCTCAAGACGACGACGCTGCACGCGCTGATGTTCAATTCGGGCGATTTCGGACGCAAGACCGGCGCAGGTTTCTACAAATATGCCGATGGCGCGGGTGCAGTGACCGAAAGTCGCGCTGCTTCGGCCAATCCGCCGAGTTTCAGCCCGAAGATCGGCGAGTCCAGCGCCGATCTCGATGCACTCGCAGCCGACGTGGGCTGGTTCGAAGGCAACGACGTCACGCTGATCGCGCCGATCGGCGAGGATTGCTCGAGTGCCTGCGCACGCCTCGGGCTCGATCCCAAGGCCACCGTCGCCGTGGATTGCACCGCACGTAGCAACATGCACCTCACGGTCATGGCCGCGCCGGGGGGGGGCGCGATGGCGGCGCAGGTGGCGAACTGGCTGCGTTCCAAGGGCTTCAAGGTCGAGCAAATCAAGGATTCGGCCGGCTTCGTGCTCCAGCGCGTGCTCGGCATGATCGCCAATCTCGGCTGCGAACTGGCACAGATCGGTGTCGGCAAGCCCGAGGACATCGACCTCGCGATGAAGCTGGCGCAGAATTACCCCAAAGGCCCAATCGAAATCGCCGATTGGTTGGGGCTGGAAAAGCTGCACACGATCATGCGCACGCTTCAGGAGATCAGCGGTTCGGATCGCTATCGCCCGTCGCTGTGGCTGCGCCGCCGCGCGCTTCTCGGCCTGTCGGCCTACGTCGCCGATTGATGCGGCGGACTGAATGTATCAGCTATTGAGCGGCATGACCGTGGTCGAAGGCGCGGCGTTTATCGCCGGGCCAAGCTGCGGGCTATACCTTGCGCAGATGGGTGCCTCAGTCATCCGTTTCGATGCCATCGGCGGCGGGCCGGATAGCAAGCGCTGGCCGCTCGCCAACGAGGGGCAGAGCCTCTATTGGGAGGGCCTCAACAAGGGCAAGCGCTCCATCGCGCTCAATCTCGGCAAACCCGAGGGGCGCGAATTGGCGCAGCGCCTGGCCACTTCGGGCGACGGCCTGTTCGTCACCAATTTCCCGGTGAATGGCTTTCTTTCGTATGAGGCGCTCTCGGCCCTGCGCGCCGACCTTATCGCGCTCAGGGTCATGGGCTGGGCCGATGGCAGCCCGGCGGTGGACTACACGATCAACGCAAGCGTCGGAGTTCCCTACATGACCGGTCCGGCTGACGACGCGCGGCCGGTCAACCATGTTTTGCCGGCATGGGATCTGCTCGCAGGCGGCTACGGCGCATTCGCCTTGCTAGCGGCCGAGCGGGAACGGGCGAAATCGGGCAAGGGCCGCGAGCTGCGCCTGTCGTTGTCGGATCTCGCCGCCGCGACGATGGGCAACCTGGGCAACGTGGCCGAAGTGCTGAGCACGGGCGCCGACCGTCCGCGCAGCGGCAACAACCTGTTCGGCGCGTTCGGACGCGATTTCGTCAGCGCCGACAGTGTGCGTGTCATGTTGGTCGCGATCACGCCAAAACAGTGGAGCGGCCTCCTCACCGCGCTCGGTATCGCGGACGAAATGGCCGCGCTGGAAGGCGAGCTTGGCGTGTCGCTGGCCAAGGACGAAGGCGCACGCTTCACCCACCGCGCCAAGGTCGATCCTGTGTTCGAAACGGCCATCGCGCGCTTCCCGCTCGAAAAGCTGGGGCCGATGTTCGACGAGGCTGGTTGCACCTGGTCTGTCTATCGCTCACTGCACGAGGCGCTGGAAGCGGAACCGCGCATGTTCGGCGACAACCCGATCTTCTCCGACGTCACGCACGCAGGCGGCATGACCTATCCCACCCCCGGCGCCTTTGCGCGCCTGCCTGCCGACGAACGTGGGCCCGCGCAGCCAAGCCCGGCAATCGGCCAGCATACCGACGAAGTGCTGGCTGAGCTGCTCGGCATGGACAGTGGTGAAATCGGCGCTCTCCATGACCAGGGCATTGTGGCATGACTGACACTCTTACCGTTGAAAGCACCACGACCATGACCGACTGGACCGCCCTTGCAACGCAGGCTGCCGAGGCCGCGCGCGCCTATGCCGAAGCGGCGCGGGCACGCACCGCCGAAGCGATTGCGCCGCAGGGCAAGATCGACGCTGCGCTGGCCGACAAGGAACAGCGCCTCGTTCATGGCTTTGCCTGGATCGCCACTACTGCCGAAGCCCTCGCTGCGACTGCCGACTGGTCCGCGCGCGGCAAGGCTGCGGGCCGTCATGGCGAGATTGAGGAACTGACACTGCGGGTCGGCTTCGGCGAATACCTGGCGCAACTGCTGGGCGGCGTGCCGATGAGCCAGAGCGAGATCGTCCGGCCAGGCGAGCTTGGCCTTGCCGATGCCGCCGCCGCGCTTGCCGCCGATGCCGCCGCCGCGCAATTCCTGGCTCACGGCAATACCGCGAGCACCCGCGCCGCGCTTGCCGAACTGCTGGCGCAGGGCCTGGTCCCCGACGAATCGCTCGACGACGAAACGCTCGACATGATCCGCGACCAGTTTCGTTCCTTCGCGGCGGACCGGATCGCGCCCAAGGCGCACGAATGGCACCTTGCCGACGATTTGATCCCCGATGAAGTGATCACCGAGATGGCCGAACTCGGGGTGTTCGGCGTGTGCATCAAGGAAGAGTACGGCGGCCTCGGCATGGGGAAGTTGGCGATGGTGCTCGTCTCCGAGGAACTGTCGCGCGGCTGGATCTGCGCCGGTTCGCTCGGCACCCGCTCGGAAATCGCGGGCGAGCTGATCGGCGAGAACGGCACCGAGGAGCAGAAGCGCAAGTGGCTTCCCGCGCTGGCCGACGGCTCGGTGCTGCCCACCGCCGTGTTCACCGAGCCCGACACCGGCTCCGACCTCGCCTCGGTCCGCACTCGCGCGATCAGGGGCGATGACGGCGCGTTCACGATCAAGGGCGCGAAGAACTGGATCACGCATGCTGCGCGCACTGACCTGATGACGGTGCTGTGCCGCACCGATCCTGACACGCCGGGCCATCGCGGCCTGTCGATGCTGCTCGCGGCCAAGACGCGCGGCACCGAGGCCGTGCCGTTCCCCGACGAGGGGTTGGACGGCAGCGAGATCGAAGTGCTCGGCTATCGCGGCATGAAGGAATACGCGCTCTCGTTTGACGGTTTCGCGGTTGCGTCAGAGGGCCTGCTTGGCGGCGAACAGGGCAAGGGCTTCGTCCAGCTCATGCAGACCTTCGAGGGTGCCCGCATCCAGACCGCCGCGCGCGCCGTGGGGGTCGGCTGGAATGCCTATGACCTTGCACTGCGCTATGCGCTCGACCGCAAGCAGTTCGGCGAGCCGCTGATCCGGTTCCCGCGCGTCGCGGACAAGCTCGTCATGATGGTCGCCGAACTGGTGATGGCGCGCGAGCTGACCTATTCGGCGGCGCGCCACAAGGACAGCGGCAAGCGCTGCGACATCGAGGCGGGCATGGCCAAACTGATCGGTGCGCGCGTGGCATGGTCCAACGCCGACAATAATGTGCAGATCCACGGCGGCAATGGCTATGCGCTCGAATATCAGGCCAGCCGCGTGCTGTGCGATGC
Source organism: Novosphingobium sp. Chol11 (assembly GCA_945906005.1). GTDB lineage: Bacteria > Pseudomonadota > Alphaproteobacteria > Sphingomonadales > Sphingomonadaceae > Novosphingobium. The sequence continues at coordinate 14,200 of CAMDQY010000025.1, forward strand.
GCGCATCCTCAACATCTTCGAGGGCGCGGCAGAAATCCAGGCGCACGTCATAGGGCGCGGGCTGGTTTCTGCTAGAAACTAAGCAGTAAGTGCCGCCCGCCGTGCTCGCGCATCGCTGCCGAGCATATCCATCACCATCGCGCGCTTGAGGAACAGGTGCGCGTCGCATTCGGCGGTAAAGCCCATGCCACCATGTGTCTGGATATTGGCCTTGGCGTTGTCGAGCGCGGCGCGCTTGGCAAGCACCCGCGCCGCTGCCGCCTCGACCGCATCGTCGCCGCCTGCGCCGAACACGGTCGCGGCGTAGAGCGTCTGCGTGTCCGCCGCAGAAGCCCGCGTCGCCATATCGGCGCAGCTGTGCTTTATCGCTTGGAACGCACCGATTGGCTGGCCGAACTGCTCGCGGGTCTTGGCATAGTCGACCGCCATGTCGGTGGTCGCCTGTGCGATGCCGACAAGGTAAGCGGCGATCAGCACCTCGATCCGCAGCGCCGGCTGCCCAGTGCCTGCCCCGCCCTCAATGCGCTCGAACGTCATGGTATGATCAAGCCCGCCCTCGGTCATTGCCAGCGTCAGTTCGCCGCGTGCCCGCAGCGACGCGCCGCCGGGACCGAACACCACGACCCAGTCCGTGCCAGCACCGTCGAGCACATAGCCATCTGCAATCGCGAAGGCCGCACGCGCCTCCCCCGAAATCAAAGTGTCACGCGTGGCTTCATCAGCGGCGAGATGCGGCGCGCAAAGCTGCGACAGCACACCGGGCGAAACGAGCTTGCGGCCAAGCGCGCGGGCTACCAGCGCCTCTTCGGGAAGGCCAAGGCCCAGCCCGCCCTGCTCTTCAGGCAGGCCAAGTCCGAACAGGCCAAGCTCGCAAAGCTGGCTCCACACCGCCGTTTCCGCCGCACCTCCATGGTTAGCCGCATCGCGCAGCCGCTCGACCGGCAGCACATCGGACAGGAACGAGACGATCGTATCCTCGATCGCGCTCTGGTCTTCATCGGGAATGAGATCAACGATCATACCGCTTTTGGTCCTTTGGGCAGGCCGAGCACGCGCTCGCCGATAGTGTTGCGCCGGATTTCGGAGGTGCCGCCGCCGATTGCCCACTTGAAACATTCGAGGAAGTGCGCGGGATAGTCATAGCCAGATCGCTCGAGCGAGTGTGGACCGAGTAGGTCGAAGGCAGCCGCGTTCACACGGCGGGTCAGCTCGCCGAAATAGAGCGCGACCACGTTGCCTTCCGCGCCCGGAACTGCCTCGTGCAAGCCGCGCGAGATCGAGGCTGCGGTCATCGAGCGCAGCGCCATGACTTCGGACTTGAGGACGGCGAGCATTTCAAGCTGAGCTTCGTCTGCGCCGCCGGGGGCTGATTTTACCGCCTCGATCACCCGGTCCACCCTGGTCGCCAGCTCGATCTGGTGTGCCACCGTGCCGGTGCCGCGCTCGAAACCCAGCGTGGTCATCGCGGTTTTCCAGCCCTGGTTGACCTCGCCGACCACGTTTTTCAGCGGGATACGCACGTCGTCGTAAAAGCACTGGGCGAAGTGTTCGAGCCCGGCCATCGTCCTGATCGGGCGAACTTCGAGGCCGGGAGCCTGCATGTCGCAGATCACCCAGGTCAGCCCTCGGTGGCGAGTCTCGCCCGGATCGGTGCGGATCAGCAGTTCCTGCCAGCGGGCAAGCTGGCCATAGGTGGTCCAGATCTTGGTGCCTTTGATGACCAGTTCGTCACCCTGGATCTCGCCGCGTGTCTTCAGGCTGGCGAGGTCGGAGCCAGCGCCCGGCTCGGAAAAACCCTGGCACCAGTTCTCGGTGCCATTGAGGATGGTCGGCAGATAGCGCGCCTTCTGCTCCTCGTTGCCCGAGACGATCAGGGTCGGCCCGGCATGGCTGAGCGAAACGAACATGCAGCCCGAAGGCGGACCGCCGGCCAGCGCGTATTCCTCATGCCAGATCAGCTGTTCGAGAACAGATGCGCCGCGCCCGCCATATTCCTTCGGCCAGTTGATCCCGGCCCAGCCGCCAGCGAACTGCTTGGCCTGCCAGGCGAGATCGAAATCGCGCATCGGCTCGCCATCGTCGGGGCGCGGTTGCTTGGGCACATTGTCGGCAAGCCAGTCACGGCATTGCTCGCGAAACTCCCTGAGTTCGGCGGATTCGACGATTTTCATGAGAACAGCACTTTCAGCTCTCCGAGGGCAACCTTGAGCGATTGATTTCGCGGTAGCGCGCCCAAGATACGGATGTCCACAGGTTGCTGCCAGGCGAGCAGCCTGTCGGCAAGAAATGCGCGCAGCTCGTCCGGGCTGACCGAAGCGCCCGAAACCAGTTCGACCGCGGCGACCGGCACTTCGCCGAGCCGCGCATCGGCAATCCCCAGCGCAGCAGCATCGGCGACTGCGGGATGCTGGCACAGCGCGTTAGCGATCGTCTCGGGCATGACCTTGAAGCCGCCGCGATTGATCGCGCCATCGGCTCGGCCATCGAGGAACAGGAAGCCATCGGCATCGATATGGGCAAGATCGGTGGTGCGGATCCAATCGGGTCCGATGCGCTCGGCCGAAACTTCGAGCACGCCCTGCTCATCCGCTGGCAGAATGTCGCCTGTCTGCGGATCGACCACGCGCAATTTCGCACTGGGAATCACGCGGCCAGAACTGCCACGCTTGGCCTTGCCATACTCGCGATAGAGGTCGGTCGTCCAGGCGGCGACCACGCCCGCGAACTCGGTCGCGCCGTAGGCGAGCGTCACCGCGACGCCGTATTTCGCCTCGAACTCGGCCTGCAAGTCGAGATCGACCCTGCCGCCGCCTACGCCCACCACTTCGAGGCTGGCGAGCCAGTTGGCTGGAACATCGCTGTCGAGCATCATGCGAATGCCTGCGGGCGGTAGCGAGCCACGAGTCGGCTGGAATTTGCGGATCGCCTCGGCCCATTCGCTCGGACGAAACCGGTCGAGCAGCACGAGCTGCTGGCGGTTCATCAGCGGCGCCATCGCATAGCCGAGGCCCGAAATGTTGCCGAGCGGCGCTGCCATAATCTGAGGCTTCGCCCCATCGCTTCCGGCGAACATGGTGCCGCTGGCGGCAAGACTTCGCGATACGGTCTCGCGGCTCAAGGGCACCTGCTTGGGCGCACCGGTGGTGCCAGATGAAAGCAGTTCGAGCGCGGTTCCTGAGGGTGGTTCATCGAACGGACCTTGCCCGCGCTGTGACAGCAATTCAACTAAAGCGCGGTCAGCGCCGCCGGACAGCGCGATCGCAGCGCTGCCCACTTTCCGCGCAGCGGCAAGCGCCTCGTCGCTCCAGTCGCCGCGATCGGCGACCACGGCTGGGCGGCGCAATCGCTCGATGTCGGCAGCGAGGCGTGCCGGAGACTGCGCCGAATGGACCATGGTAAGCGGGCAGCCAGCATCGAGCGCGCCCGCCATCGTCGCAACATGGGCAGGTCGGTTGCGCGCGACCAGGGCGATTGCGCCGTCAGCCCCCGCAGCATCGAGAACCGCCAGCGCGGTCGCCATCATCCAGTCGCCGTCGTGCCAATGACCAGCATAATGGACGACGGGTTGCTCGCCCGCGGCTAGCAGCGACGGAATTGACGGTATCGTTGGATTGGAACCAGCTTTAGACACGCATCTGCCTTATCTCCGTGATTATGCAAGCGCAATAGAGGACCCTCTATTGGCCATTTGTGACTCGACACTTCCCCCGAATCGCGGCAATAGAGGACGCTCTATTACAACGGGACTAGTGACCATGAGCGAACAAACCAAGGAAAAGCCAGCGGATGACGGCCTCGTCCGCAGCATGCTTACCGACGAATCAATCGACCTGATGCGCCAGCGCATCGGCTTTCCCAACCCAACCGTGCGCACCGGATTTACCGAAGATCCGTGGAACACCATTGCCACCGCCGATGCCATGCGCCGTTTCTCTTACTGCATCGGTGACGACAATCCGCTCTATTGCGATCCGGATTATGCGAAGAACACCCGCTGGGGCCAGACCATCGCCCCGCCCGCCTTCGAAAAATCGATGGGCATCATGGGCAATGCGCTGATGACCGACCCGGAGTGGGAAAAGGAAACCAGCAAGGCGCTGCGCGGCGTGCAGCTGTTCCATTCGGGCGGTGAGAACTTCTACTGGGCGCCGATCGTCGAAGGCGTGAAGCTGTGGCGCTCGCGCTACGTCAAGCAGGTGGACGTCAAAGAATCGGAATATGCCGGTCGCTCGGCCATCGTCACCAACGGCCTGTGCATGTGGGACGAGAACGACAAGGTCTATGTCGACGGGGTGGACTGGTTCGTCCACGCCGAACGCAAGAAACGCGCCGACGCTTCAAAGGACAAATATGCCAAGGAAGAGCCGGCCTTCTATTCCGACGAGGAAATGAAGGAGATCGAGGACTGCTACGATAATGAATATCGTCGCGGTGCCGACACACTCTATTACGAGGACGTCGAAGTCGGCACCTCACTGCCCAAGATGGTCAAGGGTCCGTTCCAGATCACCGATCTGATCAACATGCACATGGGCACGGGCTGGATCCTCTATGGCTGCTGGCCCAACCGGCTTGCCTATGAAGGCCGCAAGAAGCTGCGCGGCTTCTATACCCGCGACGAGTTCAACGCTTGGGATTCACTGCAACGCGTCCACTGGGACAAGGACCTTGCCGAAAAGGTCGGCGTCAAGATGATGTACGATATCGGTGCAGTCCGTCAGTTCCATGTCAGCAATTACCTGACCAACTATGCGGGCGACGATGCCTTCATCCACCGCGTCAAGTACGAGTTCCGTCGCTTCAACTACACCGGCGACGTGACCTGGATGACCGGCGAAATCGTCGACAAGCGGATCGACGAAAAGCTTGGGCCAGTGATCGAGGTGGTGCTGCGAGGCACCAACCAGCGCGGCAACGACAACATCAACGCCAGCTCGACGATCATGGTTGCCAGCCGCGAGCACGGCCCGGTAAAGCTGCCCGAAACCCCTGCGCCGACGACACACCGCCGGCCGACGCTCTGAGTTCCTTGGGAGAGGAAACGCCGGTCCGACACAATTCGGGCCGGCGCAATTATTTGGGAATGCGATGATGTCCGAAGCGATCGAATGGCTGCGCGAGGAGTGCGAGGAACTCGAGGCTCTGCTCAAGGGTTTGCCTGACGCGGACTGGGACCGTGTCACCGATTACAAGGACTGGACCGTGGCCGACCAGGTGATGCACCTGCATCAGGTCGACATGTGGGGCGCAAGCGCCGTCACCGATCCAGACGGCTGGCCAGACTTCGTCATAGGCGTGCGCGCCTATCAGGCGACCGGCAAAACGCATTACGACGTAGCTCGCGAGACCTGGAATGTGATGCTGCGCGCCGAATTGCTGGCGCTGTGGAGCAATGGCTGGCGCGAGCTGATCGGCAAGCTCGAAGCGGTGACGGGCGATGACAAGCTGCCCTGGTTCGGGCCGCCGATGCGACCTGATTCGTTCGCCGGAGCGCGCCAGATGGAAACCTGGGCGCACGGCCAGCGCATTTGGGACGTGCTCGGCAAGGCTCGTCAGCCGACCGAGCGGATCAGGGGCATCTGCGAACTTGGCGTTCGCACCCAGGGCTGGACCTTCGCCAACCGCAAGCTGGAGCGCCCGCCGGTAGCCCGCGTCGAGCTGACCTCGCCTGCTGGCGAGCAATGGTTGTGGAACCCGGAAGCCAAAGGGCTGGTTTCGGGCACCGCGCTCGATTTCGCGCTGGTCGTGGTGCAGTCGCGGAATGTCGCCGATACCGGTTTGAAATGCGAAGGCGACAATGCCAGGGCGTGGATGGCGATCGCCCAGGCCTATGCCGGGGTGCCCGCCGATCCGCCTTTGCCGGGCACGCTGAAAGTGCCGAAATAGCAAGCCCACAGGGAGCAACAATGTCAGAAGTCTCGCTCAGCCGCCCGTCCGATCACGTCGCTGTCATCCGTATCGACCGGCCCGAGGCGATGAACGCGCTGAGCCTTTCGGTGCGCCAGCAGATCGCGGAGTTCGTGAACCAGCTCAACGAGGATGATGAAACCCGCGTCATCGTGCTGACCGGCGGCGAAAAGGTCTTCGCCGCAGGCGCGGATGTCGGCGAACTGAAAGATCGCACCGTGCTCGACAAGCAGTTCCGGCTTTCGCGGATTGCTTGGGACGCGCTCGATTCCTGCCGCAAGCCGATCATCGCGGCGGTCAACGGCTATGCGCTGGGCGGCGGTTGCGAAATGGCACTGCACTGCGACATCATCATCGCCGGCGACGAGACCAAGCTCGGCCAGCCCGAAGTGCGGCTTGGGATCATGCCCGGCGCTGGCGGCACCCAGCGGTTCGTGCGCGCGACCGGCAAGTACATGGCGATGCGCTGGCTTCTGACCGGTGACCAGATCCCGGCCTCGACCGCCTACGAGATCGGCCTCATCTCCGAAGTCGTTCCCGAAGCCGAAGTGCAAAGCCACGCGCTCAAGCTGGCCGAAAAGATCGCGCGGCTGCCGCCGTTGGCCATCGAAGGGAGTAAGCAGGCGGTGATCAT
>CAMDQY010000026.1 GCA_945906005.1 Novosphingobium sp. Chol11
GAGCGCCCTCACCCGGCGCAGCGAAGCGAGGTAGGCCTCCCAGAAGCGGTATTTGTCGCCGCGTATAGTGTTGAGGTTCGGGAAATGGGGGAACAACGGACCGAACTGGTTGCCGGTGAACACAATCCCACGCCCCGGCATATGGATCGCGATGGAATCGATCGTCTCGCCGCCAGGGACCGAGAGCAGCTCCAGCTTTACGCCGCCATGGTCGATCTCCATCCGGTCTTCGAAGGTTATGTCGGGGATCGGGCGGTCCTGCACCACGAACGCGACCTTTTCCTGGAGCTCGTCGTTGATCTTGTTCGGCGCGGGAAACCAGATCTGCGACTGGCGGTTGCGCGCGCCGGAAATACGCTCGTCATCCTTCTGGCATTCGGGATTGTTTTCGTGCGCAACCAGCTTCGTTTCGGGCCGGCGCAGTTGCGAAACCCCGCCGACATGATCGACATGCCCCTGCGTCAGGATGAGGTAGGGCAGCGACCCCTTTCGATAGGGCGCAAGCTGATCGCGGATCGTCTCCGCCTCGAAGCCCATTCCCGCGTTGATCTGGATGTCGCCGTCGCTGGTGCTGATCAGATAGACGTTGGAGATCGATTCAACGCCATGCACTCCTTCGGCCACCATGAAGGAAGGCTTCATGCCGGCGAAGCGGTGATCGAACATCGTCGGGCGCTGCGCGACAAGCTGGCGCACGGGATCGGTAGTCATTGGCGGTCGTCCTCTTCTATTTTTCGGCGACTGTAATGGCGCGGTGCGCCTTGTCCATCATGGCTGAGACAAATTGACCGCGCCCTGCAAACGCGACAGGATGGCGGCCATGGGACAGGACACCTTTTCAGACATGGCGGGCGCGGACGGCAAGCACCGCACCTATTGCCGGCTGTGCGAGGCACAATGCGGGATGATCGCTCACGTGCGCGCCGGACGCATCGAGCGAATTGAGCCGGATCGCGAGCATCCGGTGTCCGAGGGACATGTGTGCATCAAAGGTACCTCGATGGCGGCGATCACCTACGATCCCGACCGGGTGCTGACACCCCTGAAGCGGGTCGGTGCTCCGGGCGAGTTCGCGCCGGTTTCGTGGGATGAGGCGCTGGGCGACATCGCCGCACGGCTGCAACATGTGATCGACAAGTACGGTGGCCAGGCAATCGGCTCCTACAAGGGCAATCCGGCGAGCTTCGCCACGCTTCATTCTACCTATGGCGCGCTGTTCCTGAATGCGTTGGGGGGGCACAAGAATTTCAACGCGGTGCAAATCGACACCGGCGCCAAGAACCTTGCGCAGGAGCTGGTGTTCGGAAGTGGCACCGACTGGACCTTTCCGGATATCGAGCGCTGCGATTTCCTGATCATGATCGGCGCCAATCCGCTGGTCTCGCACATGTCGCTGATTGCCGAGCCGCGTGCGCGCGAACGGCTCGAGCAGATTGCCGCGCGCGGGGGCGTGGTCGTGATCGACCCGCGCCGAACCGAGACCGCGCGGCGTTTCGAGCATCTGCCAGTGCTGCCCGACAGCGACTCCTGGCTGGTCGCGGCGATGATCAACCACATTTTCGCGAATGGTCTGGAAGCGCGGGCGGTGCTGGATGAGCGGACCAGTGGCTGGGAGGACCTGCGCGAGGCGCTTCGCCCGATCACGCCCGAACTTGCCGCGCCGCGCTGCGGGATTGCGGCTGACCAGATCCGCTCGCTGGCCGAACGCTTCGCCAAGACAACGAAGGCTGCGTGCTATGGCCGGGTCGGCACCAATCGCGGCCGGTTCGGCACGCTGGTCAACCTGCTGATCGAGAGCCTCAACGTAATTGCCGGGAAGTTTGGCGTCGAGGGCGGCTGGATGACCGGACTTGCGCCGATCGGCAAGGCGGGCGAACCGCCTGCCCATGCGCGCTATGGCAGCGCGCGCTCGCGCATCGGCAACCTGCCCTTGGTGCTCGGCTCGACGCCCGGCGGATCGCTCGCGGCCGAGATTACGACACCCGGCGAAGGCCAGATGCGCGCGCTGTTCGTCGATTCGGGTAATCCTGTGCTCGCCTATCCAGATGGCGAAACGACCGCCGCGGCCCTGGAGGAGCTCGACCTGCTCGTCGGCATCGATTTCTACGTCAACGAGACGACGCGCCATGCGCATTATCTACTGCCGAGCCTGACCTTCCTCGAACGCGAGGACCTGACCGATTACTGGGTGCGCAATGCGCCGCGCCCGTGGGTGCAGTTCAGCCCCGCCGTGATCGAGCCGGTAGGGGAATCGCGCCACGAGTTCGACATCTACAACGATATTCTGGCGCGGATGGGCCTGCCCGCGGTTTTCTCCGATCCTGCTTCGCGCGCGAACGAAGCGCCCGAGCTGATGGAAGTGGCCGACCGGATGCTGCGGATCGGCCCGTTCGGCGATCAGTTCGGCGAGAAACCGGATGGTCTCACCATCGATAAACTGCGCGTTGAGCATCCATCGGGCGCGCGGACGGCTGATCGTTTCGACCCCGCCAAGAGCTGGTCGCGTGTCTGGACCGAGGACCGCAAGGTGCAGCTCTGGCACGAGGTAACTCAAGGCGAGATCGCTCGACTGCTGGCCGAGCCAGCCTTGCCCGACGTTACCCTGCTAATGTTCGGGCGGCGCAAACTCGGTTCGCTTAACAGCTGGATGCACAATATCGAGCGGCTGGTGCGCAACGAAACTCCAAGCCTGATGATGCACCCTGCGGATGCGGCGGCGCGCGGCCTCGCCGAGGGACAGACGGTACGGGTCAGCACGCTAACCGGCGCGCTGGAAGTGTTGCTCGAAGTGACCGAGGAAGTGGTTCCCGGATCGGTCTGCTACCCCCACGGTTTCGGCCACAAGGGCGGTTGGCAGCGCGCCAATGCGCTGCCCGGCGTGAACATCAACCAGATCGCCTCATCGCGGCCAGAAGACTGGGAACAGGTTTCGGGCAATGTCCATGTCGACGGATTCCCGGTCAGCGTCGAGGCGGTCTAGCCGGAATAGCGCCCGGCAAAGCGGTGCAGCCGGTCGCAGAAATAATCGACCGATTGTTCCTTCGAGATCACGTGCTTGCCCAGCGCCAGCCAGGTACAATAATACGACAGGTGTTCAAGCAGCAGATAGGCTTCGACCCAGACCGATCCGGGATCGCCTGTCGCCTCGCCGTCCACCTGGGCAGGCGCCTGCGCCTGGGCCTTGGCGAAAGCCAGAATGGACCTGCCGAGCAATTCGATGAGCGCGGGCATCTGTCGTGGCATCCGCATCAGGTAGTTAGGTTCGATCGCGCTCATTTCTGACCAGACGAGTAGCTCATCGCGCCGCGCTGCAAAGGTATCGAGCAGAGCTTCGAGCCAGCGCCGGATTGCCGCCACGTCGTTCATGTCGACCTCGGCAAGCGCGCTCCACGGCCCCAGCGTCTCGTCGCCCGACAGTGCATAATAGGCCTTGGCTACCTCAAACTTGTCCTTGAAATGGCGGTAGAAGGTTGGTCGCGAAATACCGGCCCGGTTGATGATGTCTTCCACCCGGGTCGCCGCATAGCCCTTTTCGAGCAGAACCTCGCGCGCCGCCGCGATGATCGCGCTGCGTGTCTCCTGCGTGCGTTCACCGGCGGTGTCAGCGCCCTCCGAGCGTTTGCGCTTGAGCGCGTAGCCAGACTGCTTCGCCTTCATCGCTGCCCCTTGGCTGACTGGCGGCTGGCGAATGCAGCTAGCTTCTCGACCGTTTCTGGCAAAGCCACGCGCGCCGCGATGGCGGCAGCCTCGGCATCGAGTTGCGCTTCGAGCGTCTCGCCGGCGACTTGCCGTAACAGACGCTTGGCATCGCCCAGCATAGTGCCGACGGAGCGATTGAGGCTCTCGACCACCGCTTCGAGTTCGGCCTCGAATGCCTCGTCGTCGACCACGCGGCTGACAAGCCCGAGTTCGAGCGCCTGCTGCGCCGAGATGAATTCGTTGAAGGCCACCACTTCGAAGGCGCGGGCATGGCCGATCAGGCGAGGCAGGTGCCATGTAAGACCGGCATCTGGCGTCAGGCCCGAGCGTGTATAACCGCTGTTGATCCGCGCAGATCGTCTGGCAACGATGACATCGCCCGTCAGCATGATACCCACGCCGCCGCCCGCGACCATGCCGTTGAGGCCGACCACCACGGGAATGCTCGAGCGGACCAGATGGCGGATGCCGCCGTGGATGTTGTCGGTCAGTGTCGCAATATGCTCGGGCAGCGAGCTTTCGTTGGCCATGAATTCGCCGATATGTCCGCCCACGCAGAAGAAATCGCCGGCTCCTGATAGCACGATCACGCGCACCTCCGGCGCGCTCACCGCCTTCTTCGCTGCTGCCAGGAACGCCGCCGAACTGCGCGCGGTAACGGCATTGCGATTATCCGGATCGGCAAGGACGATGCGCGCGATGCCATCGGCAATACCGAGCGTGACTGGTTCCGGTCCCTGCATTGCCCCCCCTGGGAACCCTCGCAGGGCGGATCGTCGTTGCGCTGTATGCATACTTGGGCTGTATGCCGCATATTCGCTGCCAAGGCACGTCCCACAATACCAGGAAAGGTTTCCACAGGCATGATGCGATTGGTCTCGATGCTGTTCGTCCCCGGAGACCGGCCAGAGCGCATGGAAAAGGCACTTGGATCGGGCGCGGACGCGCTGATCCTCGATCTGGAGGATTCGGTTTCGGCGGCGCACAAGGCAATGGCGCGCGAGGCGATAGCCGGGTTTCTCGACCGTCCGCGCACCAAGGTGAAGCTGTTTGTGCGGATCAACCCGCTGCAGGGCGAAATGGCGCGTGACGATCTTGCTGCCGTCATGCCGCACAAGCCCGATGGCATTTGTCTGCCCAAGGCAGAAGGGCTCGCCACAATCCGCGAGCTCGAGTCGCTGATCGGCGATGCCGACTGCGCGGTGTTCCCGCTCGTCACCGAAACCCCGCTCGCGATGTTCCGGCTCGGCGAATATGTCGGCGCAAGCCCGCGCATCTGCGGATTGACCTGGGGGGCGGAGGATCTACCCGCCGCGATTGGAGCGACAAAGGCGAGGAACGCCGACGGCACCTTCACTGCGCCGCTCGAACTGGCGCGCTCGATGACGCTGTTCGCCGCCCATGCCGCAGGGGTCGAGGCAATCGAGACGATCAGCCCAGATTTCAAGGATCTGGAGGCGCTGCGCCGCTTTGCGACACGTGCCGCCGCCGACGGTTTTACCGGCATGATGGCGATCCACCCCGCGCAGGTTCCGGTAATCAACGCCGCCTTCACGCCTTCGCCCGAAGTGGTCGCTCATGCGCAAGCCATCGTTGATGCCTTCGCTGCTTCGCCGGATGTCGGCGTGCTTTCGATCGACGGACAGATGATCGACGCGCCGCACCTCAAGCAGGCGCAGCGCACGCTGGCGCGGGCTGGACTTTAATTAAGCGAAACACACTGGCACCGGCGTCATAGCTGTGCCAAGCAGAATCGAATCGATAAGACGCTAAATGGAGAGGCAAGCCGGATGTGGTATGAGCTGACCTCGGACCAGCAGTTATTGCGCGACACCACCGCGCGATACCTCGCCGATCACGTCCCGCTCGACCGCCAGCGCAAGCAGCGCGACAGCGCGGCGGGTTTTGAACCGGGCTACTGGACCGGTGGAGCAGAACTCGGCTGGATCATGCCCTTGGTCAGCGAGGACATGGGTGGGGGTAGCGTCAGCGGACGCGGCATCGTCGATCTCTCGCTGATCTCCTACGAATTCGGTCGTCACTCCGCACCGGGCCCGCTGGTCGATTGCAATGTCGTTGCAGGTGCGTTGCATATGTGCGGCGACGTGCATGCAGATGCGCTTGAAGCGATTATGATGGGCAACGCGATTGCTTCCTTTTGCCTCGGCGTCGCACCGTGGCAGCATGGCGGCGAAGCGACCGTGGCGATCTCGCGCCAGGGTGACGACCTCGTTATCGATGGTTCTGTTCGCCCGGTTGAATCGGCAGGGCAGGCTGGCTATTTCCTCGTGACCGGCCGCAGCGACGGCGGCGTGACGCAGGTGTTGGTACCGGCCTCGGCCCCCGGCATTTCGGTCAAGAATCTCAAGGCGATTGACGTCTCGCGCAAGTTCGGTGCGGTGTCATTCGAGCAAGTTCGGGTGCCGGAATCCTCGCTGGTCGGTGCGTTCGGACAGGCAGAGGCGCAGGTAATCCAACAGGTGCACAATGCCTGCGTGATGCTCTGTGCAGAATCAGTCGGGGCGATGGAATCGGCCTTTGCCATGACTACTGACTGGGCGTTCGAGCGCTATACCTTCGGCCGCGCTCTCGCTTCATATCAGGCGCTCAAGCACCGCTTCGCCGACATGAAATCATGGCTCGAAGCTAGCCACGCGATCTGCGATTCCGCCGCCGACGCACTCGCTGATGGAAACTCTCGCGCCGCCGAAACGGCCAGCTCCGCCAAGGCCTATATCGGCGAGAAGGGAGTTGAACTGGCGCAAGATTGCGTACAGATTCATGGTGGAATTGGCGTGACTTACGAGCATGACCTGCATTTCTTTCTGAGGCGAGTGACGCTCAACCGGCTGCTCTGCGGCACGCCGGCTGACCACCGCCGCTGGCTGGCCTCGATGCAGATCGACAAGGAGATGGCGGTATGAGCGATGGAATCGAACCGGTCGGGGAATTCCGTACCCGCGCCCGCGAATGGATCAAGGCGAACCTCGGACCGATGCAGCCCTGGGACCGCACCCAGCATTGCAAGGACGACGAAGAGGAATTGGTCGCGGTTGCGCGCGACCGCGCCATTCAGCGCAAGATCTTTGACGGCGGCTTTGCCGGCATATGCATGCCACGCGAATATGGCGGACTTGGCCTGTCTCCCGAGCATAACCGCGCCTTCAACGAGGAACTAGCCGGACACGAATATCCCTCGCGCTTTGCCGTGCCGACCTTCAACCCCTGCGCCTCGACGATCCTTGAATTCTGCACGGCGCAGCAGAAGGGTGCGCACCTTCCCAAGATTCTCAAGGGCGAGGAAGTCTGGGTGCAACTCCTGTCCGAGCCGGGCGGCGGATCGGACGTTGCGGGCATCACTACCTCGGCGGTGCGCAATGGCGACCACTGGATATTGAACGGTTCGAAGGTGTGGACCTCGCGCGCCTGGTGGGCGGACTGGGGGATCATCCTTGCGCGCACCAATTGGGAGGTGCCCAAGCACCAGGGCATGACGGTGTTCCTCGTACCGCTCAGGGCGCCCGGCGTTGAAATTCAGCGGATCGTGCGATTGAACGGTGAATCAGAGGCTTGCCAGGAATTCTTTACAGACGTTATCATCCCCGACAGCGAACGGGTTGGCGATGTCGATGCCGGATGGACCATCGGCACGCGCTGGATGTTTCACGAGCGGATGGGACATAACTCGCCTTACGTTACCTATCCCTCCGGGATGTCCCTCAGCGCAGGCCACGAAGATTCGCCGGTCGCCATCGCCCGCAAATCGGGAAAGATCGACGATACCGCGGCGCGAGAACTGATCGGCGAGCACCGCGAGCTCGGCATCGTCACCCGCGCCCTCCAAGGCCGTATCGCCGAAGCGGCTACCAAGGCCAACAAGGATATGTCGGCGATAGACCGGCTGTTTCGCGGCGTCGCCAGTGTGCGCCGCTCGACCATCGCCTTCGAACTGGCAGGAGCCGGAGCAAGCGTCTGGGATGAGGAGGAAGAGGCCGCGACCGATGCTGTCGGCATGAACTTCCTGATGCGCCAGATTTCCTGCATCGGCGGCGGCACCACCGAGATTTCGCGCAATGTCGTTGCAGAACGCATTCTGGGCATGCCGCGCGAAGCCTCGGGCGACAAGGGCGTGCCGTTCCGCGAAGTGCCGAAGGGGCCGAAACGGGCCTAGACCGAGCCTTGGGAAAGGCACATTGACCGACGAGGAATGAGAAGCCGAAATCAGGCGCTGGTTCGAAACGAACCTCGGCGCACAGGTGACCCGGATTGAGCGGCAGGGTCGGTGGCGGCAGGCGATGATCCTTGCCGGATGAGGGAACGTGGCTCCACCAGTCGCTATCGACGCCGCTGCGCCCGCTCAAGCGGGAGTAGATCGAGCACGGCAACATCTATAAAGTCAGACGAAACACAACCGAGACAGGATGCCAATGACCACGAGAACCGAGCTTCTTTCCGCCAGCGACGAAACTATCGAAGATGCCATGCAGCATGCATCTCCAATGGTGCTGCGCGGGCTACTTTATCAATTGACTGGCGACGAGAGCGTGATCAACATGAAGCCGGGCGCTGCCGCCAAATTCGTGGTTGGCAGCGAACTGGCCGATCCGGAGCATGAGGTTCTGATCCGCAAGAAAGCGGCCGACTTCCTCAAGGCTTATCGCGACAGCGGCGCTGGCGAGCTTGATCTTGGCCCGCGGGAGCGGATGCGCACCGCCCTCTCGCTCACCGCCGGAAAGGAAATTCCCGAGCAAGAATTCGACATCTGGGAGCAGGAAACCGCGCTCGATCGCTGGGCGCGCGGTGTGCAATGGACCAGAGGCACAACCCCGAAGGCCGCGAAGGACTTCAGGGTCGCGGTCATCGGCACCGGCATTTCCGGGCTCAACACAGCAGTGCAACTCAGACGCGCGGGAATCCCCTTTGTCGTTTTCGAAAAGAACCCCGAAGTCGGCGGCTCATGGTACGAAAATCGCTATCCCGGCGCGCGTGTCGATACGCCAAGCCGTGGCTACACCCACCTGTTCGCCTATGATTATCCATTCAACTGGGGCTACTCGCCCCGCGACATAAATATGAAGTATTTCAAATGGATCGCCGACAATTTCGAAATCCGCGATAACATCGAGTTCGAGACCGAAGTCCTCAAGATGACCTGGGACGACGCGGCCAAGGTGTGGACCCTCGGCATCCAG
The DNA here is from genome assembly GCA_945906005.1 of Novosphingobium sp. Chol11. Classification (GTDB taxonomy): domain Bacteria; phylum Pseudomonadota; class Alphaproteobacteria; order Sphingomonadales; family Sphingomonadaceae; genus Novosphingobium. The sequence goes on from CAMDQY010000026.1 coordinate 8,892, forward strand.
GGACCGTCAGGCGCAGGCTCCGAGAAGGTCAACGCAGTGATCTCCTGCGTCGGCTTCCTATCGCGTCCGCAAGTGCCGGACATCGAAGGTATGGACAGCTTCGCGGGCACTGCCTGCCACAGCGCCGCTTGGCCCGACGGGCTCGACATCACCGGCAAGCGCGTCGCGATCGTCGGCTCGGGTGCATCGGGTTACCAGACCGCGCCGGTGATCGGGCGCATGGCGGCCGAGACAACGCTGTTTCAGCGCCAGGCAAACTGGCTTTACGAGGATCTCGCCTATCTCAAGCCGCTGCCCGAACAGACCCTCTGGCTCGATAGAAATTTTCCCTACCACAGCAATTTCGTACGCTTCCGTGTGGCGGCGCTTGTCGCACCAGGCGGAAGTTCGGGGGCGCTCAAGGTGGACCCGAACTTCGATGATCCCCACGCGGTCAATCCGGTCAACAAGATGCTGCGCGATGCCTGCGTGGCGTTCGTCGAGCGCAAGCTGGCATCGCGGCCTGAATTAATCCCGAAGATGATCCCCAATTTCCCGCCGATGGGCTCGCGCCCGATCCGCGTCGATACCAACGAAAGCGTGCTCGATGCGCTGGCGCGCGGCGACGTCAAGCTGGTGAGCGATCCGATCGAGCGGATCACGCCCAGCGGCATCATAGCGGGCGGCAAGAGCCATGATCTCGACGTGATCGTCTTCGCTACCGGCTTTCGGGCGAACGAGTATCTCTGGCCAATGGAAGTGCGCGGCCGGGGCGGCGTGCGCATCGAGGAAATCTGGGAAAAGGATGGCCCGCGCGCCTACCTCGGCGCGATGGTTCCCGAGTTTCCCAACCTGTTCATGTGCTATGGTCCCAATTCCAACAATTTCGGCGGCTTCACCGTCGTCGACCTGCTGGAATTGACCGCCCAGTTCGCGCTGCGAGCCATCGCCGGACTGATCGAGAACGGCAAGAGCAGCGTCGAGGTTACGCCCGATGCCTACTGGCGCTTTGCCGACATTCTCGACGAATCCGAAAAGGGCATGGTCTATCTCGATCCCCGCGCGAACAGCTATTATCAGAATGGTGGTCGTTCGAGCGTCAACGGCCCTGTCGACATCCGGCGCATGTGGCGCTGGCTCAAGGATCCGGCAGGAACGCCTCCTGCGACAAGCGATGCGGGCCTGCGCCCATGGTTCGACGAGGACCTGCAGGTAGCATAGGACAAGGTAGCGAAGGGAGACGGTTATGGTGGCCGAGGCACAAGTGCACAGCGATCTGACCGCAACGCTTCCCTATCTGCGCGGCGATCTCGACCTGCTGCATGTCGAGTTCACCGCGCGGATCCTCGGCGACGAGGTGTTCGACAAGCGCACCACGCAGGTGCGCAACGGTCGGGCCGCCGGACATTTTCCTGCGCTGGATCGCGAGGGCTTCGAACTGATCCCTCATCCCAGCGCAACGGTCAGCGAGAGGATCGACGAACTGCTCGTCCCGCCGGGCCTGCTCACGCAGTCCGACGCCCTGCGTGCCTACTGGGCTGAGACGATCCCGCTGATCTCGCGGCTGAGTGGCGCACGCGAAGTGCTGCCGCTCCATGCCTCGACGGTTCGTTACAGCCCGGCGCTGCGCAACGACAAAGCGATGACCCCGGCTGGCTGGCCGCACGTAGATTACGACACCCGCGAATCCGAGGTGCAGCTGACAGAAACGCTGGAGTTGAACGCAATCGATCCCGCGCCGTTCAGCCGATATGTCATGTATCAGTGCTGGCAGGTGCTGAGCCCGCCGCCGCAGGATTTCCCGCTGGCGATGTGCGACGGGCGCACCGTCACGCCGGACGACATCGTTCCCATCGAATACTACATGAAAACCCCCGAGCGCGACGTGATCTACCAATCGAGCGGGGCACGGTTCAACTCGCGCCATGCCTGGTGGTATTTCCCCGACATGACGCCGCAGGAACTGCTGGTGTTCATCGGCTTTGATTCTGCGCTGGGCGACCACTTCAAGACATTGCACGTCGCGATTGCCGACGAAACGCAGGCGCAGCCGGTGCCGCGCATAAGCCTCGAGACGCGCTATTTCGCTTTGTTCAAATAGACATAATCCACGGGACAGAACCAACAATGGCATTCGATATCGCACCGCTGCTCGCGCCGGGAAAAGTCGCCTTGCTGTTTTCCGAAGTGCAGCGCGGCATCATCGGCGATCTTGCCACGGGAAGCCCGCTGGCATCGGGCGTAGCGGAGGCGGGTGTCATTCCCAATTGCGCGAAGCTCGCCGCAGCGGCACGGGCACACGGCGCGCCGGTGGTGCATTGCCTCGCCGACACGTCGCCCAACCGTTATGGCGCAGGCACCAATTGCATGCTCTATACCGGCGGTGCTGGCCCATCGGCGGGCAGGCCCGCGCACAACCCCGAAGGCGACACCCCTTGCCCCGAAGTGTGGCAGGATGGAGACCTCGTTTCGGTACGAGTTCACGGCCTGCACCCCATGGCCGACAACCAGCTTGATCGCCGTCTGCGCAACAAGGGCATCGATACGATCATTGTCGCTGGCGTTTCGCTTAATGTCGCGATCCTGGGCCTTTCTATCGAGGCGGTGAACAGCAATTACACCGTCATCATCCCCCGTAACGCGGTTTCGGGTTTCCCAACCGATTATGCCCAGCCGGTAATCCGCAACACGCTCTCTTTCATCACCACTCTGTCCACGGTGGACGACATCATCGCCGGCTGGGCGCAGAGATAGGCTGAGAGCGTGCCGATAGCCGACCAGCTACTCGCCAGTTTCGCCCGGATCGCCTCGAGCGACGGCGGCACGCTTGAACTGGTCGAGGAGAGCGGCTCTACGATCACGCTTGCCTATCGGCCCGGCGCCGAGGCAGACTGCGAAGACGGCGTCTGCGCCTTGCCTCAAGCCGAACTCGAGGCAATGATACGCGCCTGGCTGGCGCGCAAGGCACCGGACGTGACACTCCAGGTAGAGCGCCTGACAGCGTGACAGTGCCGAACGGGAGACAAGGATAATGGCGACAGCAAGTATCGATGCCGAAGCCACGGGCCGGAACGTGAAAACCGAAGCCACGCTGGTGATCATCAATCCGGTCGCCGAATCGCAGGCCGATCTCGACGATGCGATGCGCGATCCGCCCGCTTCGCGCCCGGCCTATCTCAACGGCAAGTGCGTCGCGCTCTACTGGAACGGCAAGCAGAACGGGATGCACGCGCTAGATGCCGCGCGCGATCTACTCTCGCAGCGCTTCTCGGGGCTCACCTTCATCGAGGTGATTGGCGAGATGGGCGGCTTGAACCGCTACCTGTCGCCGGACCAGCTCGACATGATCGAACGCGAGGCGGACGTCGCGATCTGCACCAGCGCCGATTGCGGAAGCTGCACGGCATGGCTGATGCGCGACCTGTGCGAGCTGGAACGGCGCGGCATTCCCGCCATCGGCTACACCGCCGCGATCTTCGATGAGGATTCGCGGTTCTCCACCAAGACTTTCGGCGTTCCAGAAGCGGTGCCGCTGATCGTGCCTCACTGTTTCTCGAACAAGACGGCGGACGAAATCCGCCAGATGGTCGCCGATTCGCTCGACGAGGCGATCGAGGCGCTGACGGTGGACCGCAAGATCCTCGAGGCCCTGCCCCAGTTCGATCAGATCGTGCGCGATCCCGCTCCCGAACTGGTGTTCAAGGGTGCCGACCTGCTCGATGCCTTCGATGCCTTGCAGACCCGCTTCGTTGCGAACGGGTGGAGCGACGGATTGCCGCTGATCGCCCCGACCCACGACAAGGTCGAGGCGATGATCGCCGCTTCGGGCCGCGACGGCAGCGATGTCGTCGGACTGTTCGCTCCGGGCATGGGCGTTGGTACTGTCCGCAAGATCGCCGCCAACGCGGTCATGGCCGGTTGCCGTCCCGAAGCCATGCCGGTGATCATGGCGACTATGGAATGCATTCTCGATCCGTCGATGGGCCTTCGCACCTGGGCAATGTCGACCGGGCCGCAGGCGCCTATCGTGCTGGTTTCAGGGGAGATTGCCGACGAGATCGGCATGAACCGGGGCATCTGCGCGCTCGGCCCCGGTTCAATCAGCCAGGTCAATGTCGCCATCGGGCGCACCCTGCGGCTGGTGATGATGAACGTGGGTCTTAGCTATCCGGGCATTTCGGACATGGACACGATCGGCACGCCGATGAAGTTTTCCGCCTGCGTCGCCGAGAACGAGGACCGCACGCCTTGGGATAGCTGGCGCGTGCAGCAGGGATTCGCCGTCGAGGATTCGACCGTAACAGTGAACGTGCCTTACGGTATGACCGAATTCTTCGATTTCAGGAACTCCGAGCCGGAACTACTGATCGAGGCGCTGGCGACGCTGACCGCCAACACATGCGGCGCACCTTCGCACGGAGCCTGGCTGATCAAGACCAACGCCCCGCTCTCCGAAGGCTACCCGTTTCACGGCACCTTCTCCAACCTGATGCTGATGGCACCGGACCACGCCGCCGTATTCGCCAAGGCCGGCTGGGGACCGAAGGATATTGCCGAGGCGATCCATCGCCAGACCAAGCTGACCTTCCGGCAGGTCATGCTCAACCAGGATTATGACGGTTTCCGCTTCGCGCATCCGGAACTTTCGTGGCTGGAGGATGCGCCCGAAACCATGGTCACCGTGATGCCGAGCGCCGATTGCTTTGAATATTTCGTGGTCGGCGCGTCGGCGGGTCGCTCGCAATACTGCTTTGGCGGAACCCATTCGGTAACGCGCAAGGTTGCGGCCGCCTAGCCGCATGGACCAACGCCACGGCCCGCTCTACGACATGAGCGCGCTTGGCTTTGCGCCGGGCGGAATAGTCTGCATTACCGGCGCGGCGAGCGGCATCGGCAAGGCGACCGCGAGGATGGCGGCCAAATCTGGCCTCACTGTCGCGGCATGGGACATCGATGGGCCCGGCGCCTCGTCGACTGTGGATGAGATCGCGGTCCAAGGCGGCAACGCGCTTGCGGTCACCGTCGACGTTTTCGACGAGGCTCAGGTTGATCGCGCCTGGCGCGAAACACTGGCGCTTGGCCCTTGCCACTATCTCGTCAACAACGCCGGGCCGCCGAGCAGGTCTCAAGGGCGCTTCGCCGAACGCCTCGTGGAAGCGGTTGGCAGCATGGAGCGAGTGGCAGAGCGCTGGCTGAGCCATTGCGGTGGCAGTGCAGCGAGCATGGTCAACATCAGTTCGATTGCGGGCAATCTGCAAGGCAGCGGCAAGACCGTCTCTGCGTTTTACCCCGCCGCCAAGGCAGCGATTGCAGGCCTCACCCGCCACATGGCGACGCGGCTAGACGGCAGGCCGCGTGTCAACGCGGTCGCGCCGGGCATCACCATCACCCCGCGCGTCGAGCCGATGCTCGCCTTGCCCGCGATGCAGGACCTCGCAATGCGCATCCCGGTCGGACGGCTCGGTTTTCCCGAAGACATCGCAGGCGCGGTGCTGTTCCTGCTTTCGCCCGCTGCGGCCTACATCAATGGAGTGGTGCTGCCAGTGGATGGCGGCGTTACCCTCGCCTAGCCGGATTCGGGCAATACCACCGCCTTGATGGCAGCGCCCGAGCCGACCGCCTTGATCGCCTCGGCGGTGCGAGCGAGCGGAAAGCGGTGCGTGACGAGATCGGCAAATCCCAGCCGCTCGCCATGGTCACGCGCAAGCTCGACAACTGTCCTGAGGTCTTCGATCCGCGCCGGTCCCAAATTGCCGATAATCTGCTGGCTGAGGTTCACCATCCGCACGACGTTCAATTCCGCCGTGGGCGGCCCGGAATAGATACCGAGCACGAGATAGCGCCCCTCTGTCGCGAGCAGCGACATGCCCTCGCCGAAGGCCTCGATCTTGCCGGTGGCCTCGATCACCACGTCTGCCATGCGCCCGCCGGTCAGGTCTGCAATCTTCGCCGCGCGTTCCTCGCGCGTGGTCGTTTCGAGCGCCAGAACCGCAGTCGCCCCAAGTCGCTCGGCAACGCGAAGTCGCTCGTCGGGCGCGCCGATGACGATAAGCTGGCTCGGCCCCGCCAGCGATGCGAGCAGCGTCGATGAGAGCCCTACCGGGCCGCAGCCCTGCACTACCACGATCTGGCCCGGCTTCACCCCGCCAAGCCGGGTCATGCCGCCAATCGCAGTCGGCATCGCGCAGCCAAAGGCGATCACCGCTTCGGGCGAAGTCCCTTCGGGAATGCGGAAAAACCCGGTTCCCTTGGCCAGCCACGCCCAGTCCTGATAGGTCGCTACGCTCGGCCGGTCGGCCGGAACCGGCCAGGGCGCATTGTCGTCGCCGGGTGTTGCACTGCCTGCGACTGGAAATCCGTCAACCTTGGACGGCGAAAAATAAACGAGATCGCCATTGGCCACGGGCTCGCCGCCACTGTCGGTGGTCACGCCCTCCCCCAGCATTTCTATGCGCCCGATACCTTCGTGCCCAAACGCCACGGGCGACTTGGGGGCCGGTATGTCGCCATTGAGCCGGTGCGCGTCGGTTCCGCACACGCCTGCGATCACCACCCGCAGCAGCACTCCACCCGGCTCGGGCGCAGGGATCTCGACGTCGCGCAATTCTAGCGGTTGGCCGGGAGCATGAAACGCCACCCTGCGCCCTGTGCGGATCGCTGCATCTGCCATGGTTGTCCGGTCCTCGCCCTTTGTTGTTACCGATGCATAAACACTGGCGGGGCGCAGGGCCAGATTTGATCGCGGCCGCAATTGCGGGCAGAGCGACCTGATGCCCTTTGCCCGCTTTGTTCCCAAGATCGACCCGTTCCTCGTCTGGCTAACCATGGCGGTCGTGCTGGCTTCGCTTCTGCCGGCCCGAGGGACGGCTGGCGATCTGTTTTGGCTGCTTTCGAAAGCGGCAATCGTCCTGCTGTTCTTTCTCCACGGCGCAAAGTTGTCGCGCAATGCGATCCTGCAGGGCCTGGGCAACTGGCGGTTGCATCTGGCGACGCTCGGCACGACGTTCATTCTGTTCCCGGCGCTTGGCCTGACGACAGCTTGGCTGGCACGTGATTGGATCGATCCGCTGCTCGTCTTGGGCCTTTTGTTCCTGACGCTGCTTTCCTCGACAGTGCAGAGTTCGATCGCCTTGGTCAGCGTGGCGCGCGGCAATGTCGCGGCGGCAGTGTGCAGCGCATCGCTATCCAACCTGCTGGGCATAGTCGTCACTCCGCTGCTGGTCGGATTACTGATGGTGACGGGCAAGACGCACGACGGGTTCGACTGGCAGGCGGTCGAGAGCGTCTCCGTGCAACTGCTGCTGCCGTTTGTCGCAGGGCACCTGTTGCGGCCGTGGATCGGAGGTTTTGTCGAGCGCAACAAGAAGCTGCTGATGCCGATCGATCGCGGGGCGATCCTGTTGGTTGTCTATTCCGCGTTCAGCGCGGCAGTGGTGGGCGGCATCTGGTCACGCGTCGATGCTCCCGACCTTGCGGTGCTGCTCGCTCTAAGCGCGGCGATTCTCGGCCTCGTGATGCTCACCGATCTGGCGCTTGCGCGAAGCATGGGCTTGCCGCGTGAGGATTTCATCGTGCTCCTGTTCTGCGGATCTCAGAAGAGCCTTGTCACCGGCGTGCCGATGGCCGGCGCGCTGTTCGCCCCGGCGCAAGTCGGCATGGTGGTGCTGCCGCTGATGATCTTTCACCAATTGCAGCTGTTCGTTTGCGCGTGGATCGCGGCGCGACTTGCCAACGAGGCACAAGCTGCTCCGGCCTAGCCGCCAGCGAATTGCGCCTTCAGCGCCTTCTTGTCTGGCTTCCCGACCGCCGACAGCGGAATGGCATCGACGAAATGCACTGCCTTGGGTGCCTGGATCGGCCCCTTTGCCTCGCGCACCATCGCGATCAGTTCTGCAGGATCGGGCGATTGACCAACTGCAGCGACGACTACAACAGTTACAGCCTCGCCCCACTTCTCGTGTGGCACGCCTATCACCGCGACCTGCGCGACGCCGGGATGGGCGGCGATGACGTTCTCCACCTCGCGCGCGAACACGTTAAACCCTCCCGAAACGATCATGTCCTTCTTGCGGTCGACGATGCGCAGGAACCCGTCGGGATTGCGCACGGCAACGTCGCCGGTATGGAGCCAGCCATATTTGAAGGCCTCGGCGGTCTCTTCGGGCTTGTCGAGGTATCCGGCCATCACCTGCGGACCGCGCGCGCAGATCTCGCCCGGCTCGCCATCGGGCACTTCGTTGCCATCATCGTCGAGCAGAGCGACGGTGACAAACGGATGCGGCCTGCCGCAGCTCGCCAGTCGCAATGGATCGTCGATCAGGTGCTCGGCCTTTTTGAGCACGGCGATGCACAGCGGCGCTTCGGACTGGCCGTAGAACTGGAAAAATATAAGCCCCAGCTTCTCGATCGCCTCCCGCAGGCGCGAGGGCGGGAAGGCCGAGGCACCGTAATAGATAGATTCGAGGCTGGAGAGATCGAACTCCGCAAATCGCGGATGGTCGATCAGCGCCAGCACCATGGTCGGCACCATCAGCGTGGTGGTGATGCGGTGTTTCTCGATCGCTTCCATGAACGAGACCGGATCGAAGCTCGGCAGCACAAACATCGAGCCACCCATGATCAGGATCGGGGTGAGCACCGATGCGCCTGCGTGGCTAAGTGGCGAGCAGACCAGGTGGCGTACTTCGCCGGGCCATTCGAATTCCGAAAGAAGCACGTTGACCGCCGTCGCGATCGAGCTATTGGTGGTGATCACGCCTTTCGGCTTGCCGGTGGTGCCGCCAGTAAAGACGACGCCAGTGACTTCATCTGGCGGCCCTGCCCGACCCACCAGAGGCCCCGGCGCAAACTGGCTCGCCATTTCAGTGAGCGAAGGGCCGATGCCCGCCTTGCCGATCGCGAACAGGTTGCGCAGCCCCGGCGCGCGGGCTTTCAACTCGCGCACCGTATCCTCAAAGGCGTCGTCGTAGATCAGGGTGTCGATCCGGGCGTGCTCGATGGAATAGAGATAGTCCTCGACCGAACCCATCGGGTGCAGCGAGGTCGATATGATGTCGGCAAAGCGGAACGAGTTCGATACGCCCGGCACTTCGGGCCGGTTCTTCGAGAGCAACGCGGCGCGCTGCGGTTTCGGATCGAGCGAGAGCAGGAGTTGCGAATAGCGGCTGATCGAATCGCGGATGTCGCGGGCGGTCAGCACCGAGCCATTCTCGAGCATGATGACGGGGCGCTCAAGATTATAGCTGAGCGCCTCGGCCACCATTTGCGAAGCCGTGGTCGGATAGTGGAGCGCGTCCACGGTCATGACCTCCCCTTGCCTGCGCGGCTGGCAAAGTCGGCCAGTGCCTGCTTGTTGGCCGATGTGCCGAGCAGTTCGCGCATCTTGGCGTTTTCGGCCACGCGCGCGGCGTGGATATGCGGCAGGTGTGCGGCGAGCATCAGCGCCTTGGTGGCCTTCAGCGATTGCAGTGGGCATTGCTCATATCGGCTGGCGAAATCACGCGCCGTATCGATCAGATGTTCGGGCGAAACGACCAGCTGGGCAAGGCCGGATGCAACCACCTCGTTGGCCGTAAACCATTCGCCCATCAGCAGCGCCCGGCTCGCCTCGGCCCAGCCCATGCGCATCGGAAAAGTGTAGCTTGCGGACGCCTCGGGGCACAGGCCTAGCTGGCTGAACGGGGTGCGCAGCCGCGCGCCCTCGGCCACGAATACATGATCGCAATAGCCCAGCAAGGTGAAGCCGAAGCCGACGCCAAGGCCTTTCACCGCTGCGATCAATGGCTTGGGAAAGGCTTCGAACGCCTGCTCGAGTTCGTCGAACACGTTGCGCGTATTGGCGCGAGAGGGATCGTTCAGGTCCTTGGTGTTAACCTGCGACATATCGGCAAGGTCGGCCCCGGCGCAGAACGCCCGCCCTGCCCCAGTGATGATGACCGAATGGACCGAATCATCAGCCGCTAGTTCCTGCATCGCATCGCGCAATCCGGTGAGCAGCGCATTGTTGAGCGCGTTGAGCCTGTCCGGCCGGTTAAGCGTTAGCATCGCGACCGCGCCCTCGCGTTCAATCAGGACGATCTTGTCAGTCGTGTCGGTTGCGGTCACCTGGCTCTCCTCTCCCGGATGGCCTCGAATGGCCGAGATGCGCGCGCCAAGCAAGGCGGACCGCGCTTGCGCAAACACATCGTACCGTGCCAATCGCTAACGCGATCAAGGAGCGGGAGTACGGAAATCACCGAGCGCATCACCCACACCGCCACACTTTGGCGCTGGACCGGCGGCGATAAGGGCTCCTGGCATTTCCTGACGGTTTCCGGCGAGGCAGGAGATGCGCTGACCGCGACCGCGTGGATGCGGCGGCTCGAAGGCATAGCACGCGGCTTTGGATCGCTCAGGGTGACCGCCACGATCGGCGAAAGCAGCTGGCAGACCTCGGTTTTTCCTTCGCGTGAAGCGGGCTGGATGCTTCCGATCAAGGCGGCGGTTCGCAAGGCGGAGGGCTTGAGCGAAGGCGACGATGTGTGCCTGGCTCTCGAAGTTTAAGCCAGACCAACCGCGCGGCGAGGCGGGGACGAACGTTGGTTAGCCTCCTCTCGGATCAGCTTTTGTAGGATCCGGCGCGCGCGCACAGCAGCGGCATCGGAGCTCAGCACCACGGGATGGTGCGCGAACAGATCGGTCTCTTCGCCCATCGCCTGTTGCTGCTGTTCAATCATCGGCCCGTCCTGCGTCGAGAAAATGTGGGTCAGGGCACTGAGGAATAGCTCGTCGATCGAGGTATCGTCCTTCTTGCGGTCGCGGCCCACCGTCCAGAAATAATGCGTGCTGGTCTCCGTTTCGGGCGTCAGCAGGTGCGCCGACGGCAGCTGGAGATCGCTGCCCTCGGGCTGTCCAACATCCTGCAGGCCGGTGCGCAGCATCATCAGCGCGGGCGCGTTCCATTCCATGTGCGCGAACACGTCGGCCTTGGTCGCGGACGAACCGCGCAAGGCTGCCTGGATGAAATTGGGCGTGGAATTGGGCTTCCACAGCCAGTTGATCACCTGGTCGCCCGCCTGCTCCACCTTGTTTTCGTAAGTCTCGAAGCCTTCGGGCAACCGCGCATCGGGATGGATAAAATCGACATGAGAAAGGTCGAGCAGGTTATCGGTGACAAGCTGGTAATTGCCCGCGATGCGCAAATAGCCATAGACCGTCTTC
>CAMDQY010000027.1 GCA_945906005.1 Novosphingobium sp. Chol11
CTGGTCGGCAGCCTTGCTCAGAGGCAGCACAACGATCGAGCGATCGTCGCGCGCGGCAGCGAACAACGGCGGCATATTGCAGGCCGAAGCAAGGCCCTTCAGCCAGTCGAGACGATCGAACGGAGCCTGCTGCTGCGCCGGGGACAATAGCGCCGCAAGCTGTGCATCCAATTGCACTTTTTTAAGATCGGCGTGATATTCGATCGATATCAACTCACCGTATCCCACTTGGAGCCTCCTCGCATCCATGCGCAGCGCCGCCATCCCTTCGATCTGTCCGCTCGACCATCTCGCCGAAATTGGCGACGATGACGGGACTGCGCTCGTGTTGCGCACAGCGACTCTAAGTTATCAGGAATTAAGAAGTCGTTTGTCTCGGCTTGCGGGTTGGCTGGCTTCAAGAATGCCCGAAAGTGGCGCGCGGGTAGCCACCTGGTCTGCCAAGGGCGAACTGACCTGTCTGATGCCTTTGGCCGCCGCAAGGGCAGGGCTGGTCCACGTTCCTATCAACCCGCTGCTCAAGCATGCGCAGGTGCGCCATATCCTTTCGGATAGCGGCTCGGTGATGCTGATCGGCACCCCCGCCAGGCTGGCAACCTTGCAGGCGGGCGACGTGCCTGACCATTGCGAGGTTCTGGCCGAAGACGATGCGCTCGAAGCGGCGATGGCGTCAGGAAGCGCACTTGGCGCGTCGGAGGCAGACCCGAATTCGCTCGCCGCGATCCTTTACACCAGCGGCTCGACCGGCAAGCCCAAGGGCGTGATGCTCAGCCATGCCAATATGTGGCTGGGGGCTCAGAGCGTGGCGACCTATCTGGGGCTTGCCGCCGATGACCACACGCTCGCGGTGTTGCCGCTCTCCTTCGACTATGGACAGAACCAGCTGCTTTCCACCTGGTACGCGGGCGGTTGCGTTGTCCCGCTCGACTATCTGGTGCCACGCGACGTCATGAAGGCGATCGACAGGCATGCGATCACCACCTTGGCGGCGGTGCCGCCGTTGTGGGTCCAGCTCACCGAACTGGACTGGCCCGCGGAGGTGGCGGGCAACCTGCGGCGGCTCTCCAACAGCGGGGGTGCCTTGACGCCTGACCTGGTGAAGAAGCTGCGCGGGCTGTTTCCTCAGGCTCGGCTGTTCGCGATGTATGGCCTGACCGAGGCGTTTCGCTCCACCTTCCTCGACCCGGCGCTGGTCGACGCCAATCCGACCTCGATCGGCAAGGAAATCCCGCACGCCGAAATCCTCGTGGTCAACGATTCGGGGCAGATTGCGGCCGATAACGAGGAGGGTGAATTGGTCCATTGTGGCCCGCTGGTCGCACAGGGTTACTGGCAGGATGCTCAGCGCACTGCCGAGCGATACAAGCCCGCGCCAAAGGAATCGTGCTACGGCGCCATGGCGGTCTGGTCGGGGGACCGGGTGCGCCGCGATGCCGACGGTCTGCTCTATTTCGTCGGCAGGCGCGATGCGATGATCAAGAGCGCCGGAAACCGCATCAGTCCGCAAGAGCTAGAGGACGCGGCGCTGGCGACCGGGCTCGTCGCCGAGGCCGTCGCTCTGGGCATTCCCGACGAGCGGCTCGGCCATGCCATCCATCTGGTCGTTCGTGCGCGTGCTGACGCTGTCGATCCGCAAGAGGAATTGCCGAAGAAACTTATGCAGGACCTTCCCAATTTCATGCAGCCCAAGGTGATCCACTGGCGCGAGGCCATGCCGATCAGCCCCAACGGCAAGCTTGACCGCACCGGCCTTTTCACGGAACTCGCAGCGTGAAGCCGCTTGGTCCTATTCCCGCCGGTTATGGTGCAATTGATGGCGTGCTCGCTGTCGGTGGCCAAAAGGTTGCGCAGCTTGTCGACATGGCGGGCGGCACCCCGCTGTTTGTCTATTCTGAAGACATGCTGCGCACGCGCGTGGCGCAATTGCGCAATGCGATGCCAGAGCGGCTGGAAATCCATTATGCCATTAAAGCCAATCCTTTCATTCCGATACTGAAGGTATTTTCTGAACTTGTCGACGGCTTCGATATTGCTTCGGGCGGAGAGCTCGACATCGTGACCGCTGCCGGTATCGATCCTGCGTTGGTCAGCTTTGCCGGGCCGGGAAAGCGCGACCGCGAGCTTGAGGCCGCGATCAGCGCGGGCGTGACGCTCAACCTCGAATCCGAAGCCGAGGCCATGCGCGCGATCGCAATCGGCGAACGGCTGGGCAAGACGCCGCGCCTTGCCATACGGGTAAACCCCGATTTCGATCTCAAGGGTTCGGGCATGAAGATGGGCGGCGGGGCCAAGCCGTTCGGTCTCGATGCCGAGCGCGTGCCAGCACTGGTGCGAGAGGTTATCGCCAGTGGTGCCGAGTGGCGCGGCTTTCTCATCTTCGCCGGATCGCAGGCATTGGACGCCGAGGCTGTTGCCGACACCCAGGCGCAGACGCTCGAGCTTGCGGCGCGGCTCGTGCGCGAGTGCAATTCGCCGCTGCCCCACTGTAATCTGGGTGGCGGTTTCGGCATTCCCTATTTTCCGGGCGACGTGCCGCTCGACCTGGCGCTGGTTGGCGAAAAGCTCGCGGCGCAGTTCGACACGTTGCCAGCCGAACTCGCAGATACAGATTTCTGCATCGAGCTTGGCCGCTATCTCGTTGGCGAATCAGGCGTTTATCTGGCGACGGTGATCGACCGCAAGGACAGTCACGGCGAGGTTTTTCTCGTCACCGATGGCGGCATGCATCACCAGCTGGCCGCTTCTGGCAATTTCGGAACGGTCGTGAGGCGCAATTATCCCGCTGCCATCGCAACCAAATTCGTTGCCGAACCGCAGGAAGAGGCGAGTATCGTCGGGTGCCTGTGCACTCCGCTGGACCGGCTTTCCGATAAGGGCCACTTTCCACGCGCCGACGTCGGCGACATCGTCGCCATATTCTGCGCCGGGGCCTATGGCGCGAGCGCGAGCCCATCGGCGTTCCTCGGGCAGGGTCCGGCGCTGGAAATGCTCGTCTGAACAGACAAGTAAGACTTGGCGCAGGCACCGTCCCGATTTGGGAACGGCGCGATATTGCCGATCAAGGATAACGCAATATTCACCTTTTTTAACGATAGCCGAGGCTGGTTTTTGCCAGATCGCGGCTCGTGGACATGCTCCCGGCTGGGGCACCTGGCGCAGATAGGGTCGCTTGCATGTCCGAATATAGCCGCAAGTCCGCCGCATCCCGCCTGATAGCGGGCGTTGCGCTCGCCAGCCTCGGTTTGACTGGCTGCGCCGGGTCTGGCTCCGGCCCGCAATTGCCGCCCGCCTCGTTCGTCGCGCTCCAGGATGGGCCGGGCGAGGAATACGTGATCGGTCCGCTCGACGACCTGACCGTGTTCGTGTGGCGCAACCCCGAGCTTGGCGCAAAGGTTCAGGTCCTGCCTGACGGGCGCATAACCACGCCGTTGATCACCGACATGCCCGCCGTGGGCAAGACGCCATCGATGCTGGCGCAGGACATCCGGCTGCAGCTTTCACAGTTCATCGAGGAACCGCTGGTCTCGGTGATCGTCAACGAATTCGCCGGCACCTACAGCCAGCAGGTGCGCATCGTCTGGGCTACCGAAAAGCCCGCTTCGATCCCCTATCGCGCCAACATGACGCTGCTCGACGCGATGATCGCGGTCGGTGGCCTGTCAGAATTCGCCGCCGGCAATCGCGCTCGGCTGGTGCGCTTCGACAAACAGATCGGCAAGCAGCGCGAATTTTCGCTTATCCAACTGAACATTCGCAGTAATTTTCGGGTGCGTTGGTATGTGTTTGTCCTCTAGGATGCGTGCCGCGTCCCGGAGTTTTCTGCTCTGTATTGACGCGGTGGTTTGTGAGTCAGGCTTCCCCATGCCCAAGCGCGAGGTATTCCGCGCTCTGCATCTCGCTGAGGCGACTCACCGTCCGTTCGAACTCGAACCTGCCATCACCAGCGACGTAGAGGTGGTCCGGGTCCGCGGCAGCCGTCGCCAGCAGCTTCACCTTGTTTTCGTATAGGGCGTCGATCAGCGTAACGAAGCGTGCTGCCTCGTTGCGGTTTTCCGGCCCCATTTCCGGAATCCCGACAATGATGACCGTGTGATAGGCACGCGCAACGGCGAGATAGTCCGATGCGCCTCGCGCCTCTGCGCATAACCGCTTGAAGCTGAACACGGCGACGCCCTTCAGGCTCTTGGGAACGTGCAAGATCCTGCCACCACCCAGATCCAGCTCTGCCGACGGAACGTGGGCGCTGTCCTCGGGCGGGTAATCGGTCAACCGGAAGAAGGCCTCGCGCACCTGTGCCGTCGCGGCTTCGCCCAGCGGCGTGTGCCACATGTCTATGCCGCCGAGCCGCTCGAGCCGGTAATCAACCGGACCGTTGAGCGCCACCACATCAAGTTTGCGCTCGATCAGCGCGATGAACGGCAGGAAGTGCTCGCGGTTGAGGCCATCCTTGTAGAGCTCCGATGGCGCCCGGTTCGAGGTGGTGACGACCGTCACGCCCTGCTCGACAATGAGCTGGGTGAACAGACGGCTCATGATCATCGCATCGGCCGAATTGTTGACGACCATCTCGTCGAACGCGAGACAGCGCAGTTCGCGGGCCAGCGTGGCTGCGACGGGCGGCACCGGATCGCCGGCCTCCTTGCGACGCTCGTCGCGCAGCAGCGCATGGACTTCGAGCATGAACGAGTGGAAGTGAACGCGGCGCTTGGCTGAAATCGCCAGGCTCTCGTGAAACAGGTCCATCAACATCGATTTTCCGCGCCCGACACCGCCCCACAGGTAGATCCCGCGCGGCGGGTCGTTCTTGCGACGAAACAGCCTGCCGAAGAGGCCTTTGGAGTGCTCGGGCTCGGTGCTCTCCAGCTCATCCTGAAGCCGCGCGAGGCGAATAGCCGCGGCGTGCTGCTCTGGGTCGGCTCGCAGTTCGCCAGCTTCGATCAGCGCGCGATATCGCTCGAGTATCCCGCTCATGGCGCAGGTAAGGAAGGCTTGCGCGCCGTTCCGGAAAATGCCGAGACGATGCGTTCGCCCTGGAGGATCGTGCCGCGCAGGAATGCAAGACGCCGCGTCTCGCGCAGCAGCTCGACGACCGCGTCAATCGGTTTGCGCGCTCTGCCCGCGCCGACAAATTGCATCGAAAGGTCGATCGTCGTCGCGCCGATAGGATCAACTCCGGTCAGGACAAAGAGCGCGGCGAACATGCTGACATCGGCAAAGCCCAGCGTGGTGCCGCCATGTATGGTGCCGCCGGCATTGGTGTGATGGGCCGCAATGTCCATCCGCACACGGCAGGTTAAGTCGCTTTCATGCTTCACCAGCAGTGGGCCTATAAACACATGATTGTAGCGGGTGTGATCGGTCGCCTCCCAGCGCATCCAGCCGGGATTCTCGGGATCGGGTTCACAGGTGAAGCGCAAGGGTTCCAAGACTAATGCCTGACGCCGAGGCTGCACGGTTGCGATGGTATTGCCGCCTCGATCCGATCGAGCACACTTTGCCTGTCCGGCAAGGCGAGGCAATGGGTTGCAAGATTCGCGAGGAATTCTTCAGCGTTGTATTCGTGGAAGAAATTGCAGCTCAGCGTGATCGAGTTTTCCAGGCAACGTGCATGATGCCACCAGCCGGGCGGAATCACGAGCATTTGTCCCGGTTCGAGCACGCAGTCATAGGCAGTTGCGCCTTCGCAAACGGGAAACGAAGCGGGATCGGGGCCTTCGGGGTCGAAACGAGCCGGATCGCTGCCAGCCACGGTGCTGGGGTCGACGAATATCACCTGTTTTCTGCCCTGGAACTGGAAAAGGCTACCCGTCGAGTGCCAGAAATCGAAGTGCATTGGGGTAACTGTGCCAGCTCGACCGACATAGATGGAATGAAGATCGCGCCCGCAGATCTTTCCGATCAATCGCAGGATCTCGGTCGATACCGTTGCAAGCGAATTGGGAACGGCTGGAGGGAAAGGTGCGATATCGTTGTTAAAATCGGGATGTCTCTTGAAGTCTCTCCACACGAAGCGCCAAGGGCCGGAATTCGAAAGGTCGGGGGATTCGCTGGTCGGGTTGCCCATGGCGTCAGTCCAGAAACCGGGGAGGCTCTCCATCGGCTTGTCGAGCGCATCGATATAGGCACCGAGCGTGGTCACCTTGGCCGGGTATCCGCCAAAGAATTTGAGCGGGACTGTGCCAGGATCGCTGCCGCAATGGTCAGCGAAAAAACCGAACGTCCACTTTGTCCGCGCCGGCCAGTGCTCGAACGCGTCGGCCAGCACGACCGGGCGTCTGGTGCCGGGCTCGAAAAAGCTGGATAGGCTTTGCGCCGTCGCGTCGTAGTGAATGTCGATCGGGAGCCTGTCCATCGCGCCAGGTCCGCTGTCCGTGTCAGACCAGCCGTTCGGCCTGCATCTTCTTGATCTCGGCGATGGCGCGCGCGGGCGACAAGCCCTTGGGGCAGACGTTGGCGCAGTTCATGATCGTGTGGCAGCGATAGAGCCGGAACGGGTCTTCCAGTTCGTCGAGCCGTTCGCCGGTCATTTCGTCGCGGCTGTCGGCCAGCCAGCGATAGGCCTGGAGCAGGATGGCCGGGCCAAGGAACTTGTCCGAATTCCACCAGTAGCTCGGGCACGCGGTCGAGCAGCAGGCGCACAGGATGCACTCGTAAAGGCCGTCGAGCTTCTCACGCTGTTCGGGCGATTGCAGCCGCTCCTTGCCCGAAGGCGTGGTCGAGACGGTCTGGAGCCAGGGGCGGATCGAGGCATATTGCGCATAGAAATGCGTGAAATCGGGCACCAGGTCCTTGATCACGTCCATGTGCGGCAGCGGGGTTATGCGGATGTCGCCCTTGAGGTCTTCAATAGCGGTGGTGCAGGCTAGCCCGTTCCTTCCGTTCATGTTCATCGAGCAGGAACCGCAGATCCCCTCGCGGCAGGAGCGGCGGAAGGTCAGCGAGGGATCGGCCTCGCTCTTCATCTTGATCAGCGCATCGAGCACCATCGGTCCACAGTTGTCGAGATCGATTTCGAACGTGTCGTAGCGCGGGTTTTCGCCAGAGTCGGGATCGTAGCGATAGACGGTGAACTTGCGGACTTTCGTGGCGCCCTCGGCCTTGTGGACCTTGCCCTGCTTCTTGATCTTGCTGTTTGCCGGGAGAGTGAAAGTCGCCATGTCTGGTCCCTGCTGCGCGCGCCCGATTTACGGGTAATTTCGCCTTCTCTAACGGTTCATCGGCATAGGGCAAGGGGCTTGCCACATTGGCGTGCACAGTCGAGGTAACGGCTATCCGGGGAGAACCGAACGATGGGCGAATGGCAGGGACGCACGGCAGTGATAACCGGCGGAGGCAGGGGATTCGGCAAGGCCTTTGCCGAGGCGCTGTGCGCGCGCGGCGCCCATGCGGTGCTAGTCGATCTGGATGGCCAGGCTGGCGAGCAGGCTGCGGCTGAACTTGCCTTAAGGCAGCTGTCCGCGCAGGCGCTGCAAGGCGATGTCGCCGATGAGGCGCGCATGGCCGAAGTGATGGAACTGGCGGCCGCCCGCAATGGCGGCATCGACCTGCTGATCAACAATGCCGGGCTGCACAGTGATGAATATGGCCAACCGACCCGGATTCTGGGCCTCGCCAAGATCAGGCGGTTGTTCGATGTCAACGTGATGGGCACCGTCACCTGCACGCTTGCGGCAATACCCCACATGCAGGGGCGGGCAGGAGCCAATGTGGTCAACATCGCCTCGATGGCCGCACATCTGTGCGGTTCGGCCTACGGGGTGAGCAAGCTTGCCGTATCGGGCCTGACCATCACCTTTGCCAGCGAACTGGGCGGCGAGGGCATCAGGGTCAACGCGATTTCGCCGGGCATGATCATGACCGAAACGATCAAGGCCGAACTTCCCCCCGCGACGATGGATTTCGTGCGCAGGGGACAGGCGCTCAAGACCGACGGCGCGGAAACCGACATCGTTGCCGCCATGCTGTACCGGTCAGGAAACGGCGCGCGCTTCGTAACCGGAGAGACGCTGCGCGTGACCGGCGGCATGGGTGCGGGGATCTGATACCCGCATTGCCGCCGATCACGCACTAAGCGTTAGACTTACTCTCCGAAAGTGCGCTGCCACCAACCGCGGCGCGGCGCTCCATCGGCATCCGTAGGCTCCTGCGACGAAGCGTCTGCGGGTTCCGCCGGTTCGGCATCGCCTGCAGAAACAACCGGTTCGTCTGCCGGCGCCGCTTGTGCAGTCGCAGCTTCATCCACGACCGGTTCGTCCGTCTTTTTGCGGCGTGGGCGCTTGGGTTTAACAGGTGCATCGACGGCCACTTCAAGCGGTTCGGCCTCTGCAACTGCAGCAGCTTCGGCGACCGGCTCGTCCGCAACCGCGACCTCGCTAGTGTCAGCCTTCTTGCGACGGGTGCGCCTGGGCTTGGCCGGTGCTTCCTCAGTGACAGGATCGCTCGCCACCTCGCTTGCGGCTTCACCTTCGGTTGCCGCCTCGACACCCTCGGCTTCTGCTACCGGCTCGTCTTTCTTGCGCGGCGCGCGTTTGCGCTTGGCAGCGGGGGCCGGTTCGGCCTCGCTGTCATTCGCGGCAGGCTCGGCTACATCGACCAGTTCCACTTGATCGGCGTTGGCATCAACCGTTTCGGCCTGCGGCTCGCTCTCGCGACCTTCGCCGTCACTGGCTTCACCGTCGTCGCCCTCCTGCTGGCCTTCGGCATCGCCCCGACCGCGACCGCGCCTGCGACGACCGCCGCGACGGCGGCGCTTCTTGGGCGTGCCGTCTTCGTTGACTTCGTCGCGTGCTGACGGTTCGGCATCGTCGTCCTCGACTTCTGCCTTGCCTTCGCTCTCGCTCTCGCCATCGCTTACGGCGCCTTCGTCGGTGGTGCGCTCGTCGTCGCGATCGCGGCTGCGACCCTTGCCACCGCGACGCCGACGCCGCTTCTTGCGAGCACTGCCATCGCTGTCGCCATCGGCCTCGGCTTCTTCTTCCTCGGACTCGTCGCGGATATCCTCGTCGTCCTCGTATTCCGCATCGTCGTCATCTTCCTCGATAACGATCGGCACGAACACGGGTATGCTGGTCGGGCGCGGGCCGCTTGAGGCGACCCGCATCTTCGCGCCTTCGTTCTCGCCTTCAGGAGTAACCTCGACGCTGACGCCATAGTGCAGCTCGATGTCGGCAAGGTCGGCACGCTTGGCGTTGAGCAGGTAGATCGCCGCTTCGGTGCTGGCGAAGAGCGAGACGATGGTGCCCCGACCCTTGGCTGCTTCGTCCTCGATCATGCGCAAAGCCGATAGGCCGGCGGAGCTGGCGGTGCGCACCAGCCCGGTGCCGTCGCAATGTGGACATTCGCGCGTGGTCGCCTCGAGCACGCCGGTGCGCAGGCGCTGGCGGCTCATTTCCATCAGGCCGAAGCTGGAGATGCGGCCGACCTGGATGCGCGCGCGGTCGTTCTTGAGCGCGTCCTTCATCGCCTTCTCGACCTTACGGACGTTCGATCCGTATTCCATGTCGATGAAATCGATGACGACGAGGCCGGCCATGTCGCGCAGGCGCAACTGGCGTGCGATTTCGCGCGCGGCTTCGAGGTTGGTGTTCAAGGCGGTTGCTTCGATCCCGTATTCCTTGGTGGATCGGCCCGAGTTGATATCGATCGAAACCAGCGCCTCGGTCGGGTTGATGACGATGTAGCCGCCCGACTTGAGCTGCACCACCGGATCGTACATCGCGGTGAGCTGATCCTCCGCACCGTAGCGCTGGAACAGCGGCACCGGATCGACATAGGGCTTCACCCGGCGCGCGTGGCTGGGCATCAGCAGTTTCATGAAGTCCTTGGCCGCGCGATAGCCGTCTTCGCCCTCGACGACGACTTCCTCGATGTCACGGTTGTAGATGTCGCGGATCGCGCGCTTGATCAGGTCGCTGTCCGAATGGATCAGCGTGGGAGCAGAGCTTTTCAGCGTCGTTTCGCGAAGCTCGTCCCACAGCCGCGCGAGATAGTCGAAGTCGCGCTTGATCTCGGTCTTTGTGCGCGCCAGCCCCGCCGTTCGCACGATGCAGCCCATGGTCTTGGGCAAGCTGAGCTCGGTGATGATCGACTTGAGCCGCTTGCGATCGGTGGCAGAGCTGATCTTGCGCGAAATGCCGCCGCCGTGGCTCGAATTCGGCATGAGCACGCAATAGCGGCCTGCGAGACTGAGATAGGTGGTGAGCGCCGCGCCCTTGTTGCCGCGCTCTTCCTTGACGACCTGCACCAGCAGCACCTGGCGCCTGTGGATGACGTCCTGGATCTTATAGCGACGGCGCAGCGCCATGCGGCGCGCACGCAGATCGTCGGCTTCCTTGGAGCGGCCGCGTCCGCCACCGCCCTGGCGACGACCGCGACGGCGCGAGTTGTCCCGGCTCTGGGCCGAATCTTCGTCACCGTCAGAATCTTCGTCGGCAGAATCGCGCTCGGCATCGTCGCCGTTGGCCCTGTCTTCGCGACCGTCGTCTTCATTGCCGTCGTCGAGGTCGTCCTCACCGTTTTCGACGTGGCCCGCCTCGATAGTCGAGACGTCGTCTCCATCGGAGGTGTCGATCTCGGTCAGTCCGCCGTCGAGACTGTCGTCGTCATCGTCGTAATCGCCATCCTGCAGGTCGTCGCCGTTGTCGTCGACATCCTCGAAGGCACGCAGCGCGGCCTCTTCCTCGGCATGGGCGGCTTCTTCGGCGAGCAGCGCATCGCGGTCCGCCTTGGGTATCTGGTAATAGTCGGGGTGGATTTCGCTGAAGGCGAGGAATCCGTGCCGATTGCCGCCGAAATCGACGAATGCAGCCTGCAATGAAGGCTCAACCCGCGTTACTTTGGCGAGGTAGATGTTGCCTTTTATCTGTTTCCGGTCGGCCGATTCGAAGTCGAATTCTTCAATACGGTTGCCTTTGAGCACCGCCACCCGAGTTTCTTCCGGGTGGCGCGCATCGATTAGCATGCGCGTTGACATGAGGTATTCTCCAGGTACCGCGCGGGCCGGATCGAGCCGACAGGCGGGTGCCAATGCGTTTGTGAAAGCCGCGCGGTTCGAACGGACATGGTTCGGTCGGGGCGCGGGCGGTTGTTTGCTTGGGGCCGCCGAACTTGATGTCGGCACCTTTTGCGTTCGTGTCTGCGAATGCCTGAGAGCGTGGCAAAAGCCCGCATACGACCGTCACCGTCGATCTTGCCTGCGTTCCCGCGAAGGGAGGCTGGCAGAACGGCAAACAGGTCCTCATAACTCGCATCAACCTGGCTGTATCCGGTCAAGCGGGTGCTTCCGGACTTGGTAGGGGCATTTCCAACTGAAGGCACCGATCGAGGCGGCGTGCGGCTCGATGGCGATGCCGGGATCGGATGTTGCTTGGTCCCTAGTCGCCGCGATTAGCAGCCAACCTGCTCTACGGCAAGTTTATTACTCAATCGTGGCTGGCCGAGCACGGTTGATTGCCGATGCCGAACTTGCCGAAAACCGCCATTCGCGCAATTCCGGAACTGAATCCCAGAGCGCGGTGGGAACGTAGGTGAGCCACCATTGCAGCGCACGCGCGCGATGATTACTGGCACACAATGTCTCGCGGGCTCCAGCTTGGTTTCCTTTTCGTGTTTCCGCTTGTCGTGCTTGCGGCATCGCTGGCTATCGACCGGATATACGGACTGCCGGGGCAGGGCTATGGCTATGTTCTGCGCATCGACCTGCTTCCTGCCCGCGACGAGATCGTCCTGCCCAAGTTGGAAGGCCCCATCGATGCGAGCATGCCGCTGGTGGTGATCGATCCCGGCCACGGCGGCCACGATCCCGGCGCAGGCAAGGACGGTCAGTGGGAAAAGGACGTAACCTTGGCGCTGGCCCGCGCGATCCGCGACGAATTGCTGGTTCGTGGCGGCATTCGCGTCGCGGTGACCCGTCCCGACGATCGCTTCCTCGCCCTGGGTGAACGCAGCACCATCGCGCGCAAGCTGGGCGCAGACCTGTTTCTTTCGGTCCACGCCGACAGCGCCGAGAACGATACGGCGCGCGGCAGCAGCATCTATATCCTGTCCGAAAAGGGATCGAGCCAGGCCGCGGCCCGGATCGCCGCGCGTGAAAACCGGTCCGATGTGCTCAACGGCGTGCGCCTCGGCAGGCAGAGCGATGCGGTCAACGCGATCCTGCTCGATCTCTCGCAAAACGAGACCGATGCCCGCTCGGTCGATCTGGCGCGGCTGATGCTGCGCGAACTGCGAGGCAACACGCGGCTGCATACTGCCTCGGTCCAGTCAGCTGCCTTTGCCGTGCTCAAGGCGCCCGACGTGCCCTCGGTGCTGTTCGAGACCGGCTACATCAGCAATAGCGACGATGCCGCCTACCTCAATTCGGCGGCCGGCCGGGAATCCATTTCGCAGGCAGCAGCACGCGCAGTGCGCGCCTATTTCGCGCGGCAAAGCGATGCGTGAGGGTTGTTCGCCTCTGGCAATCGCGCAAGGCTTCATGCTAGGCGCTGCACGCAATGCCTGAGTCAGCTTCGAACCCTTCGGAAACCGTACACTACAGGATCCGCCGGTTTGCCGGTGGGGCGGCGGAGTGGTTCGCCGATAACTGGCGAACAAGCCGACGCTTTCGCGTGGATAACTGGCGAACAAGCCGACGCTTTCGCGTGTTGGGTTATGTCGGTGGCGGGCTGCTGCTGGCGTTTGTGGCGTTCTGGTTCGTGTTGACCCGCAACTTGCCTTCCGCCGACAAATTGCTCGACTATCAGCCGCCGTTGCCGACCATGGTGCGCGGCATCGACGGCGAGATCGTCTATTCCTATGCGCGCGAGCGGCGGGTGCAGCTTGGCTTCGACGATTTTCCCAAGCCCATGATCAATGCCTTCCTTGCTGCCGAGGACAAGACCTTCTGGACCCATGGAGGAGTTGACTACACCGGCCTCGTCGGAGCGGTGCTCGACTATGTTTCCAAGCTCGGTTCGGGCGAGCGCGCCAAAGGCGGCTCGACTATCACCCAGCAGGTCGCCAAAAACGTGCTGCTGACCGACGAATATTCGGTCACCCGCAAGCTCAAGGAAATGATCGTCGCGCGCCGCATCGAGGCGACGCTGAGCAAGCAGCAGATCCTCGAGCTCTATCTCAATGAAATCCCGCTGGGTCGGCAGAGCTTCGGCGTGCAGGCGGCATCGCGTGCCTATTTCAACAAGGACGTGGGGGAACTTCAGCTTCACGAGGCAGCGTTTCTAGCGATCCTGCCCAAGGCGCCCGAGCGATATGGCCGCGCCAAACATGCCGTAATGGCGATCGAACGGCGCAACTACGTGCTCGATCAGATGGTCGACAACGGCTGGGCTACCGCCACGCAGGCTGCCGTGGCGAAGTCGCAGCCGCTCGGTCTCGCGCCGAACCGAACGACAACCTATTCTCACGCGGTCGGATACTTCACCGAGGAAGTTCGCCGCCGCCTGATCGACGGTTACGGCGAAAATGCCGAAGACGGGCCGAACAGCGTTTATGCGGGCGGCCTGTGGGTGCGCACCTCTCTCGATCTCAAGATGCAGGAAGCCGCGCGTGACGCGCTGCGCGCTGGCCTGTTGCGCTATCATGGCGGTCAGGGTTGGCGCGGCCCGGTCGCCCATCTCGATCTCGATCCCGAGAACTGGCAGTCGCAGATGGCGCTGGTCAACAAGTCGGTTGATTACGAAAAGTGGCGCGTTGGCGTCATCCTGGAGAACAGCGGCGACATTGGCCGCATCGGCTTTGCCAATGGCGATACGGCTGCGCTCTCGAACATTCCCGGCGCGGCGAAGCTGGGCGATCTGGTTGCTGCATCGCCGGTGGCCAGCAACAGCTATGCCGTCCGTTCGATCCCCGAAGTCGCTGGCGGCATGGTGGTGATGGAGCCGCAGACCGGCCGCGTGATCGCGGTGCAGGGCGGGTTCGATTCGGGCCTCGATTCGTTCAATCGCGGTATCCAGGCGCTTCGGCAGCCCGGATCGACGATCAAGCCGTTCGTCTATGGCACCGGGCTGGACGCGGGCATGACCCCGGCCACGCAGGTTCTCGATGCACGCTTCTGCGTCTTCCAGAGCGCCGCGCTTGGCCAGAAATGCTTCAGCAATTTTGGCGGAGGCGGCGGCAGCGGCAATCACACGATGCGTTGGGGGCTTGAGCAGTCGCGCAACCTCATGACGGTGCGAATCGCCAACGATGCGGGCATGGACCGCGTGGTGAAGACGATCAAGGATGTCGGTATCGGCGAGTACAAACCCTATCTCGCTTTCTCGCTTGGCGCCGGCGACACGACCGTGCTGCGGATGACCAATGCCTATTCCGCACTAGCCAACCTCGGCGTCCAGTTCACGCCTTCGCTCATCGACTATATTCAGGACCGCAGCGGCAAGGTCATCTGGAAATCTGACAAGCGCCGCTGTTCTCGCTGCAGCATGGCCAAGTGGGACGGCAAACCGATGCCCCGCGTCCCCCGTTTCGGCAAGCAGGTGATGGATGCGGGGACGGCGTTCCAAACCATGCATATGCTGACCGGTGTGGTCATTCGCGGAACCGCGACCACGCTAAAGGACCTTGGCGTGCCGCTGTTCGGCAAGACTGGAACGACCAGCGGACCGCGTGACGTGTGGTTCGTCGGCGGATCGCAGCAATATGTCGCGGGCGTATATCTCGGTTTCGACAAGCCGCGCTCGCTCGGCGGCTATGCCCAGGGCGGCCGCATCGCCGCGCCGATCTTCAAGGACATGGTGCAGAAGACGAAAAGCCGCTGGGAACCGCGGCCGTTCATCGCGCCCGCCGGCATTCGCATGGTGCGGATCGACCGCGTCTCGGGAAAGCAGGTCACCGGGGTCCAGCTGGGCGATGATGCCCAGGCCTCGATCATCTGGGAGGCTTTTAAGCCCAATACCGAGCCGCAACGCTGGACCAAGGCCGACGACTTTGCCGCAAAGCGCGATGCGCTGATCGCGCAGATCCGCAGCAGCCGGGCGGGACCGGCGGCGAACCCATCCGCCGCAAATGACGACAAGCCTGCCGAAGCGAAGGACTTCGCAGAAGAGCAGGGCGGCGTGTACTGATCCTTTCGCAGCGGATCACGGGAGAATGACAATGGATCCGCTATTCGATTTCAGCGGCAAGATCGCGCTTGTAACCGGCGGATCGCGTGGGCTGGGCTACCAGATGGTCAAGGCCTTCGCCGAGCGCGGCGCCGATGTCATCATCGCCAGCCGCAAGCTCGAGAACTGCGAAGCGGTGGCCGATGAGTGCCGCGCGCTGGGACGCAGGGCACTGGCGATTGCGGCCCATGTTGGCAAGTGGGACCAGTGCGAGGAATTGGTTGAGCGGGCCTATCAAGCTTTCGGAAGAATCGATATCCTCGTCAACAATGCCGGGATGGGTCCCGCCATGCCCAGCCACGAAGTGACCGAGGCGCTGTTCGATTCGGTGGTGAACCTCAACTTCAAAGGGCCGTTCCGTCTCGCCAGCCTGGTCGCCAAGCGCATGGCTGATGGCGACGGCGGCTCGATCATCAACGTCTCGTCATCCGGCGCGCTGATGCCGCTGCCCGGAACCGTGCCCTATGGATCGGCCAAGGCCGCGCTCAACGCGATGTCGAAGAGCCTCGCCTGGGAATATGCGCCCAAGGTGAGGGTCAACACGCTTTCGCCCGGAGGCTTCCGCACCGACATCGTCGAGGCATGGCCCGACAAGGGGCTGGGGCCGATCAACATTCCGCGCGGCCATGCCGCCGAGCCGAATGAAATCCTCACCGCCGCGTTGTTTCTCGCCAGCCCCGCCTCGGTCAATGTCACTGGCTCACTGGTGCGCTGCGACGGCGGCCAGCACTGACCCGTCGATGCCGCTCGCTGTAACTGTCCGCGCATTCGGTCCACCCGACGATTTCGCGCTGGAGCAATTCGATCCCGGCCCGCCCGGACCCGGAGAAGTGCGTGTTGCGATCAAGGTCGCTGGCGTTTCGTTTGTCGATGTGCTGGCGACCACCGGGAAATACCAGCACGTTCCCGCGCTTCCGTATATTCCGGGCAGCGAAGCCGCGGGAATTGTCGAGGTGCTGGGCGAAGGGGTGAGCGGCCTTGCTCCGGGCGACCGCGTGCTGTTTTCCAGCAGTGGCGGCGGCTTGTTCGCCACGGCAAACAATTTTCCGGCGGCGAGGTTCAGCCGGGTTCCGAAAGGGGTTTCGCTGGAAACTGCGGCGGTCATCATCGCCAACTATAATACGGCGCTCTATGCCCTGATCGACCGCGCGCGTGCGAAACCGGGCGAAGCCATGCTGGTGCTCGGCGCGGCGGGCGGCACCGGAATTGCCGCGATTCAGGTCGGGAAGCACCTCGGCCTGCGGGTCATCGCCTCGGCATCGAGCGGGGAGAAGCGGCAGGCTGCGCTCGCCGCCGGGGCCGATGTCGCCGTGGAAACCGGTGCAGCCGCCTGGCGAGATCAGGTCCGCGCGGCAAACGGCGGCAGGCCGGTCGATATCGTGTTCGATCCGGTCGGCGGCAGTCTGTCCGAACTTGCCCTTCGCACGCTCGACTATGACGGGCGGCACCTCGTCATCGGCTTTACTGCGGGAATCCCCGCGATCCCCACCAATCTCGCGCTGCTCAAAAGCGCGAGCGTGGTCGGCGTCCATTTGGGCGATACGATGAAGCGCTGGCCCGAAAAGGCGGATGGGTTGCGGGCCAAGGTGCTGGAACTGGCCGCGCAGGGCGCGATCGCTCCCGCGATTGCCGAGCGCTATCCGTTGCATGAATTCGTCGCCGCGATGAAATCTGCACAGGCAGGAAAGGCTGCCGGGCGAATTGTCATCGTCATGGATTGAACGCATTGAATCGCCCTTGCAACATTTCCGGCGCTGTCCGATGGTGACGCAACAAAAACACGAAAACCGGAAGAGAGATGGCCCATGACACAATGCAAGCTGATCGCCCTGACCTCACCGATTGCCGGACGCGAACAGGACTATCATGAATGGTACAACAACGTTCACCTGCCCGAGCTTGTGAACGGGCTCGGCCTGCAGGGCGCGCAGCGGTATGAGCTGGTCGCGAAAATGATTGGTGCGGACACCAACCAGTTCCTCGCCATTTATGATGTCGAGACGGACGATCCTGATGGTTTCATGGGACGGATGGGCGCATTCGCGCAGTCTGGCGGGATGACAGTCAGCGACACGACCGAACCGGCAGGCTACTCTGCATTTTTCCGCGCTATCGGTGACAGGCTCGAACCTTCCGCCTGACGGCGCACGGCAAAATATCTGAATAACGGAAAGAGGAATGACATGGCCGAATTCGACGAAACATTCGACTGGGTGGTCGTAGGCAGCGGTGCCGGTTCGGTCAGTTCCGCGCTGCTGATGAAGCACGCCGGAAAATCGGTGGTGATCCTCGAAAAGTCCGACAAGTTCGGCGGAACCACTGCCAAGTCGGGCGGGGTGATCTGGATCCCCAACAATCGCTTCATGGACCCGGGCGAGGACAGCGAGGAGAAGGCGATCACCTATCTCGACTCGGTGGTCAAGGACAGCCCGAAGTTCCCCGGGACCTCTCCCCAAAAGCGGCGCACTTTTGTTCGCGAAGGACCCAAGATGATCGATTTCGTGGTCGGGCAGGGCGTCGCGCTCGAACGCTGCTCGCGCTTCTGGCCCGACTATTACGACGAGCTTCCCGGCGGCAACAAGACCAGCCGCACGATCTCCGCCGTGCCGTTCAACAAGAAGGAACTTCCCGGCGACTGGGCGGACAAGCTGCGCTTGGGCATGCTCGAAATGCCGGTGAGGCTCGACGATGGCATGCAGATCGCCAACATGAACAGAAGTTGGGCGGCGCGCGGCGTGTTCGCCAAGACCGCCGCCCGGGTGGTGATGGGCAAATTGACCGGCAAACACTGGGTCAGCGCGGGTGCGGCGCTCCAGGGCCGGATGCTCAAGGCGATCCTCGAAAAGAACGCGGCCGACATCCGCCTCAACTCGCCGGTCAAGGAAATCATCCTCGACGGCGACAAGGCGGTCGGCGTCGTCACTGAAAAGAACGGCAAGCCGTGGCGCGTCGGCGCGAACATCGGCGTGCTGCTCAACGCGGGCGGGTTCGGCCAGAATGCCGAGATGCGCGCGAAATACATGCCAAAGACGCACACCGAATGGTCGAACGCGATCGAATCGAGCACAGGTGACATGCACCGCGAAGTCGAACGGATTGGCGGCACATTGGCGCACATGGATCAATTCGTCGGGCATCCCAGCAGCCGCTCTCCCGGTTTCGAGGGTGCCTATCTGAAGACCGGCATGCAGGGCGTGGGCGCAAAGCCGCATGCCATTGTCGTCGATCAATCGGGCGTGCGCTTCATGAACGAGGCCAGCTCCTACGAGCAGATCTGCCAGGACATCCTGGAGCGCGACGAGACGGTGCCGGCACTGCCAAGCTGGGCGATCATGGATTCGCAATTCATGATCAAGTACCCGATGGCCAACAAGATGGGCTCGCGCATTCCCAAAGGCTGGCGCGAGAGCGGCTGGCTCAAGGAAGGCAAGACGCTCGAAGAACTGGCGGAAAAGATCGGCGTTCCGGCTGACAACCTGCGCAAGACCGTCGATCGCTGGAACGGGTTTGTCGACGCGGGTCTGGACGGGGATTTCCAGCGCGGAAACGACCGGGCCTATAGCGGTTATCTGGGCGATACGCTGGTCCCTCCGGGGCCAGGGCGGACCCTCGGCAAGATCGAAAAGGGGCCATACTACGCTGTTGAGGTCATTACCGGCGACGTCGATACCTACGGCGGCGTCCTCACCGACTGCGATTCGCGCGTGCTCAAGGCGGACGGGACGCCGTTCGGCAACCTCTACGCCTGCGGCATCACCACCGCCTCGCCGATGGGCGATGTCTATCCCGGCGCTGGTGCGAGCATCGGCCCGTCGATGACCTTCGGCTGGATCGCGGCAAAGCACGCGGCGGGACTGGGAAATCAGGATCTGAACTGATTCCATGAGCGAGACTGTTGAGGGCCTCAGGGCCGAAGGCTGGCGCGAGCTGCGCTCGTCCGGCTTCACCGCTGCCATCGGCCAGGGCGTGTTCCGCACCGACCGGGGCGCGATGGAGGCCGGCTTCATTGCGTCGGATGGGATCGGCAACGACAACGCCGGCGGCGATGTGGTCCATGGCGGGGCGATGATGACCTTCGCCGACATCGTCCTCGGCTTCGCGGCGGCCAAGGCGTCCAAAAATGCCTACTGCGTGACTGTGCAGATGACCTACCAGTTCGTTGGAGCAGCGAGGTTCGGCCAGTTCGTGGCCTGCAAGGCCGAGATCGTGCGGGTGACCAATTTGCTGGTGTTCGCGCGGGGTTTGATTCGTGCCGGAGACCAGGACATCGGATCGGTCGACGCGCTGTTCAAGCCGATCAAGGAGCGATAGGCCGGGCGGCGAAAACAGATTTGGAAGGGGAGAGGCAATGAAGCGGCTTGAGGACAAGGTCATCGTGCTGGCGGGATCGGGCGCGATTGGCGGGGCCTGCGCGCGCCGCTATGCCAGCGAAGGAGCAATCGTCGTGATCGGCGACAGGAACGCCGATGTTGCGGCGGCTTCAGTCGAAGAAGTCGTTGCGGCAGGCGGGCGTGCCGTCTCGCAGCACCTCGATGGCACCAGCGCCGAATCGATCCAGTCGCTGGTCGACCGCGCGGTTACTGATTTCGGCGGGATCGACGCGTTTCACGCAAATTACGCGAGCTTCGTCGACGGCACGATCAGCGTCGATGTGCTCGACCTGCCGATGGAGGTCTGGGACGAGGAAATGGAAGTGGATGCGCGCGGCTTCGTGCTGTGCACCAAGGCGGCGGTTCCAGAGATGCTCAAGCGCGGCGGCGGGGCCATGCTCTACACAAGCTCGGGCGCGGCCTACGAAGTGGCTCCGATTCGAGTCGCCTATTCGATGGCAAAGGCCTCGATCCTCGCGCTGATGCGCCATG
>CAMDQY010000028.1 GCA_945906005.1 Novosphingobium sp. Chol11
CAGTCGAACTGCATGTGGACCGTCTCGGGCAGGGTCATTGGCTCGGCTCCTCGATTTGCGCGGGGATAGAATTCTCCCTGGCGGCGGACAATGCAAGCAAAGCGCGATATGAAAGCAAGCGATGATCGAAACCGCCTATGCCAAAATCAATCTGGCGCTGCATGTGCGCAAGCAGCGCGAGGATGGTTATCACGAGCTGGAAACGCTGTTCGCATTCGTCGATGCGGGCGACGTGCTGACTGCACACAGATCTGACCGCGATACATTGGCCACCTTGGGCGAGTTTGCCCAGGCTATCGGGGATCCGTTCGGCAACATCGTGAGCCAGGCTCTGGGCGCGCTTCCGCATGGAGATGGGTGGACAGTCACGCTCGAAAAGAACCTGCCGGTCGCGGCGGGGCTGGGCGGGGGCTCGGCCGATGCGGGCGCGGTATTCCGGATGGTCGAGCGCGCACATGGCCTGCCCGTTGACTGGAGGACACGCGCCGCAAAGCTAGGTGCGGATGTGCCAGCCTGCGTGCTGAGCGAAACTTGCATCGGGCGCGGCATCGGAACCGAACTCCAGCCTGTCGATAGCGATCTGGCGGGCACGCCGGTCCTGCTCGTCAATCCGCGCGTTCCGCTGGCGACTGGGCCGGTGTTCAAGGCCTGGGATGGCAAGGATCGCGGTGCGCTTCCGGCAGGCTCGCCGCGCGAGATCGCGCTCGCCGGGCGCAACGATCTGGAGACACCGGCGACTTCCCTGTGTCCCGAAATCGTCGAGGTGCTTGCGGCGCTGAGCAATACCGGGCCTTGGCTGGCGCGGATGTCGGGATCGGGAGCAACCTGCTTCGCGCTCTACGAGATGCAGGACCAACTTGCCGAAGCTGCAAGTCGGATAAAGGAAATCCAGCCCGGCTGGTGGCAGATGGCAGGCGCGCTTCGATGACGGACGAAGCATACCGTCTTGTCGGCACTCCGCGCTTCGGCGGTCTCCTCGTGGTCGCCGATCACGCGAGCAACCATGTGCCGACCGATATCGATCTCGGCATCGATCCGGCACTGATGAACGAACATATCGCCATCGACATCGGCGTTGCCGGAATTGCCGAAGAAATGGCAGCGCATCCCGGCGTCGCCGCGCTGCTTGGCAGCGTCAGCCGTCTGGTCTGTGACACCAACCGCCGCGAGAGCGATCCGGCGGTCATTCCCGAGGCCAGCGACAGTCATGCCATTCCCGGCAATCGGGGCATCGACCGCGAGGAGCGGCTCGCGCGCTTCCACCGCCCATTCCACGCCAAGCTGACCGAACTGCTTGAGGACGCGCCTCCCGCGCTGGTGCTGATCCTCCACAGCTATACTCCCGCTCTGGCAAGCGCGCCCGACGAACTGCGTCCGTGGCATTGCGGGTTGCTTTATGACGAGGACGAACGCGGTGCGCTGGCTGCGCAGCCGCTGCTTGAGGCAGACGGCCTGATTGTCGGCGATCAGCTTCCCTATTCTGGCAAGGTCTACAACGCCGCGATCGAGCGTCACGTCGAGAGCGAAGGTCGACCCTATCTCTACATCGAGATCCGGCAGGATCTGATCGAACACACCACAGGTCAGGCGGAATGGGCCGAGCGGCTGGGCCGTATCTGCGGACAGGTCGCTCTCGCGATTTCCTGACCGCGATTGCGAGCACTTCGTCCGTAATTACGGGAATGCTCGGTTGGCCTTGGAATGAGTCAGTTTGAGGCGTATTCAGATTCGAATATGGACTCGTGTTGCGGCTCAATAGGTTAAACAATTGAGTGCATCCTGTTTAAAGGCGCGGCACGAATCCTTCAGGAAATGGCTCGGGAGACCAGACTATGCCAGTGCAAACCGTGATGGAGCGTCCGAACGAAACCCGCGATCTCGGGTATCCGGTCTATGACGCGGACGGCCATCTTTATGAGACTGCTGATGCGTTCCGCCGTCACCTTCCCAAGAAGTTCCACAACGCGCTTCAGTATGTGACGGTCAACGGTCGTACGAAACTGGCGGTGAATGGCCACATTTCGGAATGGATTCCGAACCCCACGTTTGAAGTCGTCGCCGCTCCCGGCAGCCACGAAAAGTGGTTCCGCGCCGATAACAAGGAGGGCCTCTCGCTTCGCGAGATGACCGGCGATCCGCTGCGCTTCCAGCCGGAATTCGCTGAACCCGAATCGCGCCTCAAGCTGCTCGACGAGCAGAAGGTTCACGCCCAGCTGATCTTCCCGACGCTCGCCTCGGTGGTCGAAGGGCACATGGGCAACGACGTCGATCTGATCGCCGCCTGCATCCACTCGCTCAACGCCTGGGTCGCGGACGAATGGACCTACAACTACAAGGAACGCATCTTCCCCTGCGGTTATGTCTCGCTCACCAGCGCCGAACATGCCGAGGCGGAGATCGACTATCTGCTCGCGCAGGGTGTCAAGCACATCCTCGTGCGTCCCGCCCCTGCTCCGGGGCGGCTGGGATCGCGCTCGCCTGGCGACCGCGAGTTCGACCGGTTCTGGGCCAAGGTCAATGAATCGAACATCTTCGTCGTGCTGCACTGCTCCGATTCGGGCTACGACAAGATCTACGAGTGGTGGAGCGGGGGCAGCGGCGGCCAGATCGCGTTCGATCGCAGCGATCCGCTCAAGCTGTGCATGGACGGCGTCAGCCGCGCTATCCAGGACATGCTCTGCGCGCTGATCTGTCACGGCGTGATGGATCGGAACCCCAACATCCGCTGGGTCTCGGCGGAAAACGGCGCGACCTTCGTGCCGAACATCACCAAGATCCTCAAGAAGGCCTATGGCCAGATGCCGCAAGCTTTCGCCAGCGATCCCTACGAACTGTTCCGCGAGAAGGTTTTCGTCGCGCCGTTCTACGAAGAGAATTTTGACGAACTTGCCAAGTATGTTTCGTCCGATCGTCTGCTGTTCGGCAGCGACTGGCCGCATGCCGAAGGCCTCGAAAAGCCGCTCGATTACATCGACGAGGTGAAGAACTTCTCGCCAGAAAATCAGCAGAAGTTCATGAGCAGCAACCTCAAGGGCCTGCTCGAAGGCAAGCGCTGACCAGTTAATCCCGATAAAACGGGTCGCAGCGGCCGGGCGGAAACGTCCGGCCGTTCGCGTTTTTGCTTCCGTTCCGACGAACCGCTACAGTAGGGGAATGCGGCTGACCACGCCGATTTGCCCGCACCCGGAGATTCCGATGCCCGCCTACCGTTCACGCACCACAACCCACGGCCGCAATCAGGCAGGCGCGCGCGGCCTGTGGCGCGCCACCGGCATGAAAGACAGCGATTTCGGCAAGCCGATCATCGCCGTGGTCAACTCGTTCACGCAGTTCGTGCCGGGCCATGTCCACCTCAAGGACTTGGGCCAGCTCGTCGCCCGCGAGATCGAGGCGGCGGGCGGCGTCGCCAAGGAATTCAACACCATCGCGGTAGATGACGGCATCGCCATGGGCCACGACGGCATGCTCTACTCGCTGCCGAGCCGTGATCTCATCGCCGACAGCGTCGAATACATGGTCAACGCACATTGCGCCGATGCGATGGTCTGCATCTCCAACTGCGACAAGATCACCCCTGGCATGCTGATGGCGGCGCTGCGGATCAACATTCCCTGCGTGTTCGTCTCTGGTGGGCCGATGGAAGCCGGCAAAGTCATAGTAAAAGGCAAGGAAGTCGCGCTCGACCTGATCGATGCGATGGTGGCTGCCGCCGACGAAAGTCTGACCGACGAGGAAGTCGAGACGATCGAACGCTCGGCCTGCCCGACCTGCGGCTCATGCTCGGGCATGTTCACCGCCAATTCGATGAACTGCCTGACCGAGGCGCTGGGCCTGTCGCTGCCCGGAAACGGTTCGCAGCTTGCGACGCATGCGGACCGCAAAGGCTTGTTCGAGCGGGCTGGGCGGCTCGTCGTCACGCTCGCCAAGCGCTATTACGAGGAGGACGATGAAAGCGTCCTGCCACGCAAGATTGCCAGCTTCGAGGCTTTCGAAAACGCGATGAGTCTTGATATCGCGATGGGCGGATCGACTAACACGGTCTTGCATCTGCTCGCCGCCGCGCACGAGGCCGAGATCGATTTTACCATGGCCGACATAGACCGGTTGAGCCGCAAGGTGCCGTGCCTGTGCAAGGTTGCCCCGGCCAAGAGCGAAGTCCACATGGAAGACGTCCACCGCGCCGGCGGGATCATGGCGATACTTGGCGAGATGGACCGCGCCGGTTTGCTCCACACTGCGCTGCCAACCGTCCACAGCCCGACCATGGGTGACGCGCTCGCCGATTGGGACATTCGCCTCACCAATAATCCGGCGGTGCAGCAATTCTACAAGGCCGCGCCGGGCGGTGTGCCGACGCAGGTCGCCTTCAGCCAGGACCAGCGCTGGGGCGCACTCGATCTTGACCGCGAAAACGGGGTCATCCGCCGTGCCGAAAATGCCTTCAGCCAGGATGGCGGGCTTGCGGTGCTGTTCGGAAATATCGCACGCGATGGCTGCATTGTGAAAACGGCGGGCGTCGACGATTCCATCCTGAAATTCACGGGTATTGCGCGGGTATACGAGAGCCAGGACGCATCGGTCGCGGGAATTCTCGGGGGCGAAGTGGCGGCAGGCGATGTCGTCGTCATCCGCTACGAAGGACCGCGCGGCGGCCCGGGAATGCAGGAAATGCTCTATCCCACCAGCTACCTCAAATCTAAGGGCCTTGGCGCTGCCTGCGCGCTGCTCACCGACGGACGGTTTTCGGGCGGCACTTCGGGCCTTTCGATCGGTCACGCTTCGCCCGAGGCGGCGGAAGGCGGCGAGATCGGACTCGTTGAAAACGGCGATAGGATCGAGATCGACATTCCTGCCCGCACGATCAATCTTGCGGTAAGCGATGAAGTTCTGGCCACCCGCTGTGCCGCGCAGGATGCGAAAGGGTGGAAGCCCGAGCATCCCCGTCCGCGCAAGATCTCTGACGCGCTTGTCGCCTATGCGGCAATGACCACCAGCGCTGCGCGAGGCGCGGTGCGCGATGTTTCGCAATTGACGCGGAAATGACCGGGTGCAGACACGGGGAGTTCCAACGCCAAAATTCGTCACCCTGAACTTGTTTCAGGGTCCATGGATGCTGAAACGAGTTCAGCATGGCGGTTTTATGTGTTGGAGACCCGACGCTCGAATTCGCAACCTTGTGGTGCTTTCCTTGGCTGTTTTGGCCCCCTGTTCGTCGGGAGGCGACGAAGTCCGGGGCGAGCCGATTGAATGTGCAATCGGCCTGGCAACAAAAATGACCATGGATTGTCGGCTTGAGAAGGTCCGAAAGGGAAAATTTATTTCCTACGTCGTCCATCATCCTGACGGCGGCTTCAGGCGGCTTGTATTCGCACCCGGTGGCAAGGCGCTTGTCCCCGCTGACGGGGCTGATGAGGCGACCAGCGTTGTCACCAAGGGCGCGATCGAAGTCACGATTGAGCAGGATCATTATCGCATTCCGCTAAGCCTGCTAGAGCCTGCCAATGACCGCTGACCAGATCCTCACTGTCGAGCAGATGCGCAAGGCCGAACAGGCGCTGATCGACGCCGGCAGCTCTGTGGATACGCTGATGCAGATTGCGGGGCGCGGCGCGGCCGACTGGGTATGGCGCATGGCCGGGAATGGCCGCGTCACCGTGCTGTGCGGGCCGGGCAACAATGGCGGCGACGGCTATGTCATTGCCGAGGCTATCCGTGAGCGCGGCGGCGAGGCGGTTGTCGTGGCGGCGAGCGAGCCGAAGACCGATGCGGCGCGCAATGCCCGTGCCGCATTCGGCGGAGAGGTGCTTGGCCTTGATGCCAGCCTGCATGGCGAGGTGTTCGTCGATTGCCTGTTCGGAAGCGGGCTGACGCGCCCGCTGGCCGAGGATCATCTTTCGTTGCTCAACCGGCTCGCCTTGCGACATCGGCATCGCGTCGCGGTCGATCTGCCCAGCGGTGTCCAGTCGGACAGCGGCATGCTGCTCAACGACGGTCTACCTCCTCACGATCTCACCATTGCGCTTGGCGCATGGAAATTCGCCCATGTGCTGATGCCTGCTGCGGCAATCTCGGGCGAGCTTCGCCTGGTGGAAATCGGCGTGGGCACGGTTGAAGGCGCGGCCCGGATGATCGCACGGCCACGGATTGCAGCACCGTTGCCGGCGGCGCACAAATACACGCGCGGGCTGCTCGCGGTCGTGGCGGGAACGATGCCTGGTGCGGTGCTGCTGGCCTGCGAGGCGGCGCAGGGTGCCGGCGCTGGTTATGTGAAACTGTTCGCGCAGCAGCGTCCGCCAAATGCCCCATTTGACCTGGTGGTCGATACTGGCGCGCTCGCCGATGTGCTCACGGACGATCGCAACACCGCGATCCTGTGCGGTCCCGGCCTTGGCCGGGATGGTCCCGCGCGCGAGAAGCTGGCGATAGCGCTGGCCGATCCGGTGCCGGTGGTGCTCGATGCAGATGCCCTGGTCTTGCTTGGTCCGCGTCAGCTGGCAGAGCGGAGGGCCGCGACCATCGCGACCCCCCACGAAGGCGAACTGGTGCGGCTCGAAAGCGCATTCGATTGCGAGGGATCGGGTAGCAAGGTGGAGCGAGCGAAAGCTCTGGCCCAGGCGAGCGGGATGATCGTGGTCGCCAAGGGACCGGATACCGTAATCGCTGCTCCCGATGGCCGCATCGCCTGCGCGCCTCGAGCATCGCCGTGGCTTTCGACCGCTGGGACCGGCGACGTGCTTGCCGGGACTATCGCCAGCAGGGTCGCAACCGGTGTGCCTGCATTCGAGGCGGCTTGCGAGGGCGTGTGGCTGCATGGCGAGGCGGCGAGGCATTGTCCGCCTGTCTTTGCGGCATCCCATCTGGCTTCCCGCGTGCCGAATGCACTTGCGGCGTGCCTTTAATTCTAAACCGTTCGTGCTGAGCCTGTCGAAGCACCGTTTTTCCTTTTTGCAATTAGGTTCAGTTATTTGAAGAAGAACAGCCCTTCGACAAGCTCAGGGCGAGCGGGTGAGGGGATGGCACGTCATGGCTTGATCATCCGCATCGCCGCCAAGTGTGACGGCGTGACCGAGGACGGCAGACACGTCGCGGGCGCTGCTCCCGGCGATCTGTTGCACGAAGACGGGAAGCTGGTCGCGGGTCCGCACCGTGCAGATCCGCCGTGTCGCCATTTCGGCGTGTGTGGTGGTTGCCAGCTCCAGCATTGCGACGAGGACACGCTGGTTGAGTTCGTCACTTCGCGCGTCGTCAATGCCGCTTCGGGGCAGGACCTGGAGCCGCAGAAGATCGCGCCCGCGCACCTCTCGCCTCCCAAGACCCGCCGTCGCGCCACGCTTCATGCAATGCGCGCGGGCGGGCGGATCGTGGTCGGTTATCGCGAGGCAAAATCGCATCGGGTTGTCGATCTTTCTGAGTGCCATGTCCTGCGCCCGGAACTGTTTGACCTGATTGCGCCGCTGCGAATCATGCTGGCGCGTCAACGGGACAAGCGCCTGGCCGTCGATGTGGAAATGGCTCTGGTCGATCAGGGGGTCGATCTTGGTATCAAGGGTCTGGCGGTCGAAGGTCTCGATGCCACCGAAGCCTTGCTGGATTTCGCGCAATCAAGCGGACTTGCGCGACTCACCATCGATCAGGGCTATGGCGCGGAGGCCATGTGGGAACCTGAACCGCTGACCGTGACACTCGGCGGCGTCCCTGTGGCACTACCGCCGGGCGCGTTTCTTCAGGCGACTCAGGACGGCGAGGCGGCATTGGTTAGTGCGGCAAAGGAGTGGCTCGCCGGCGCAGGCACGGTTGCGGACCTGTTTTCCGGGCTTGGCACCTTCGCCTTCGCGCTTGCCGGGCAGGGAAGCAAGGTGCTTGCCGCCGAGGCAGACCGGCGAGCACATCTTGCCTGCAAGGATGCTGCGGGCAGTGTGCAGGCACAGGTTCATGCCATGCACCGCGACCTGTACCGCAATCCGTTGCAACCCGATGAGCTCGACCGTTTTGCTGCCGTCCTGCTCGATCCGCCGCGCGCTGGAGCCAGGGAGCAGGTAGACCACTTGGCTGCCTCGCAGGTTCCGCGCGTCGTCTACATAAGCTGCAACCCTTCGAGCTGGGCGCGCGATGCCGCGACGCTGGTGGCCGGCGGGTACAGGCTTGAGGAGCTGCGCCCGGTCGGGCAGTTTCGGTGGTCCAGCCACGTCGAACTGGCGAGCCTGTTCGTGAGGGAAGGATAGAGCGATGGAACGAACCAACCTTTCGATGCATATTGCGCGCGCGCCGGTCGGATTGCCTGCGCGAGCTGATTTTGCGCTGGTCGAGGAGCCGATGCCGCAGCCTGCCGAAGGCGAAGTGCTGTTCCGCGCGATCTACATGTCGCTTGATCCCTCCATGCGGCGCAAGCTGCCTGCGCCCGACGGAGTTCCTGGCCCGCTCGGAGGCACACGGCAGGTGGGCGAGTTGATGATCGCGGGCCTCCCGCCGCCGGCGCGTGGATACACCGGCGGCTTCGTAGGGCAGGTGGTCGAATCTCGTCATCCCGGCTTCGCACAGGGTGATCTGGTGCAGGGTGGTTGCTGGTGGCAGACCTATCAGGTGCTGCCGGGCGACTCGTTGGAACAGCTTCCGCCGGGAACGAAAGCGAGCGAGGCTATCGGTTTGCTCGGCCAGCACGGCTTCGTCGCGTGGTGCGGAATGCGCAACATTGGCAAGGCAAAGCCGGGCGAGACAGTGCTGGTTTCGGCGGCAGGCGGCGCGATCGGCATGATCGCTGGCCAGCTCGCCAAGGCCGATGGCGCGCGCGTGATCGGGATCGCCAGCGGCGACAAGGTTGCCTACGTCGTAGACGAGCTGGGCTTCGATGCTTGCATCGACCGCAAGAACGAGAACGTGGCAGTCGGCCTGGATCGCCTCTGCCCCGATGGAATCGACGTCTATTTCGACAATGTCGGCGGAGACGTGATGCTCGCCGCCTACGAGCGGATGGCAGATTTCGGGCGCATTGTTGTTTGCGGCATGGCGTCGGAATACAACGCGCCAGAACAGCCGTTCGGAGCGTCGCTGCGCCCGGTGCTGCGCAAGCGCCTGCGCATTGAAGGCTTCGTCGTTTACGATCATTACGAGGCGCAGTTCGCGCAATTCCGCGCCGAGATGCAGGCCCTGATCGATGCTGGCCGCATGAAATACCGCATCGAAGTGATCGACGGCTTTGCCGAGGCCCCCGCCGCCCTCGCGCGGCTGCTCGATGGGCGCAACAAGGGCAAGGTGGTGGTCCAACTGTCGCCGGATCGATCGGTTGTGACGTAGCGGCTGCCGAAAATTCAAGAATACCAACTCAAAACGAGGCAGAGGATTATGACTGGAACTGAGAACCGCGAAACGGCTCTGAAACTGATCCTCGGCCTTGCAGATGGGGTCGATGCGGCCAGCGTCACTCCCGATTTTACCTGGTGGGTACAGGGGCGAGGCGAGAAGACCCTCGCCGAATTCAGCGAGGCGCTGGCTGCTTCGGCAAGCCAGCGCACTGGGCTTCCCCGCTATGGTGTCCGCGGCGTGACCAGCGAGGGCGACCGGGTCGCTATCGAGCTGGAAGGCCTTACCCCTCTCACCGTTGGCCGCCTCTATAATAATACCTATCACTTTCTTGTCGCATTCCGCGATGGTGTCCCTTGCAGAGTCCGCGAATACTATAACACCGCCTACGCGGCCGACACCTTCGCAGGTGGCGGCGTGGTGGTCGCGGTCAACCAGCCCCATGACGAAGAGGATGCCGAACCCGACATTGGCGGCGCCACCCTTGAGGAGCGCAAGGCGCTGGCGCTCAAGCTCATCGAGACCACTGCGGCTGGAGGGGTCCCGACCGATCTGGTTACGCCAGACGTTGTCTGGTGGGTCCCAGGTCGTGGGTCGATGAGCCTCGCGGTGATCCAGGAGGTGGTAAGCAAGTTCGGGAAAGTCTGGGGCGGTCCGGGGAAGATAGACCTCATAGGAGTCACAGCGGAAGGACCCCGCGTCGCCCTTGAATACGAGTCCCGCATACCGCTGGCCGACGGCCGCATCTACAACAACTCCTATCACCTGTTGGCAAAATTCAGAGGCGATAAGATCCGCCAAATCCGCGAGTACAACGACTCCAGGTATTATCGTGACACGTTCAGCGGAGTGGCGGCTGGGCAACTGTACGAATGAATACGCGACGATGCGCGGGTAGGTGGCACGCAGGTCCGACTATCTGGTTATGTGCGCAGCATTCTTCAACGAAAACCATCTGCGGTTTGGATCAAACTCCGTCACGAGGTCCTTGGCTTCTTCGAACAGGACTGGAGCTGCGGGATCGATCTTCGGTTCGCGTTCTGAAACCGAGACCATCGCAATGCTGATTCAAAGCATCAGGAGGAAGGATTTCCATGCTCCGATTTGACGAAAGAGTAGCCGTCGTGACGGGTGCGACGCACGGGATCGGTCGCGCCTACGCGCTCATGCTGGCCGAGCGAGGTGCGCGTGTCGTGATTAACTGCCGCAAGGACAACGAAGTCGCCCGCGAGGTCGTCAAGCTGATCGAACAGCATGGCAGCGAGGCTCTGGTGGTAGCAGGCGACATCGGCGCTGCCGACACGCCAGGCAACATCGTGGAAGCCGCGATGGACGCTTGGGGCAGGATCGATATCGCGATCAGCAATGCTGCGGCCGGGACGCCCTCCTCCCTGGCATACGATGATGTGTCGAGCACGATCGACGCCTGTTTCGATATGCATGTCCGTTCGACACTACGGATGCACCAGGCGGCCTGGCCGCACATGCAGCGCCAGAAGCATGGCCGTCTGCTCGCCACCGGGTCCGCCGGAGGCAACGGCTATATCGCGTTGCCCGGAGGCTATCAGATCGATTACGCCTTGTGCAAATCAAGTCTGTTCGGAGCCGTGCGCCAGACCGCAGCCACCGGTGTGGAGCACAATATCAAGTGCAACATGGTTCTTCCGTGGGCCTATTCGAAGATGGTGGACGAAGCGATCGGCGGCACTGAGCTGGGCCTGTGGATGGAAGCCAACGTCCGCCCCGAGCAGGTCGCAGCAGCCGTTGCGCCGCTCTTGCATGAAAAGTGTCCGGTCACCGGCGAGGCCATCACCGCTGGCGGCGGCCGTGTTGGGAGAGTGTTTTTCGCGGCCACTCGCGGAATATTCGATCCGGATCTGACGCCGGAGAAGACCCTCGAATGCTGGGACCAGATCATGGGGACCACAGCGGAGGACGGTACTCTTCTCGATGCCTTCGAGCAGACTCAGCCCCGTGAGGAGGCTGTGATGGTCCAGATGCTGCAGTCAGGACAGCTCCCCGACCTTTCGGAGATTGCCCAGATCCCCCTCAAGGGCGGATCGAAGAGTATGCAGTGAGCACGGCTTCCATCGCTTCCCCGTGGCTGGTATGCGCTCGGTGAAAAGGTTAGGGGCAGCTTACGACCGCTCGACCGAACATACGATGGGAGACGCAGATGGCTACGCAGATCGCTCCGGGTGCCGCTCGCGGCGAAGACGTCGAATACATGAGCGGCGGGCGCAAATTCCAGACCGATTGCAGCATTCTGCGTTCGACCTCGAATTACCTCAACAGCCCGCTGATCCGCGACCTTTACTGTAACGAGGGGCTGCGCCTGTCCGGTCCCGACGTTATCACCACTTCGCTGATCCCGCAGTTCTACGATGCCTTCGATACCCTGCGCGACGAAAACAGCGTCGCGCGCATGTTCAGCGAAGATGCCGCGCGTCGCCCCGAACTGCGTGCCTGGCTCGACGAGCGCTACCTGCGCAACGTCACGTTGGACGATGTTCGCGATTGCGCACCGGGAACGTTTGGCGCGGGGGTGCGCGAACTGCTCGATGCGGGGTTCCAGTTGCAATTCGCGCACCTTGGTCCGGCCGAAGGCGATTACGATTACATGCGTAAACGGCGCGCTCAGGTCCACGATTTCGAGCATATCGTGACCGGCCTCAAACCGAGCATGCCGGGCGAGATCGCCCTGTTCATCGCGCACATGACCAATAGCTGCCGCTACTACCAGCCCGGACTAGCCAAGGAAACTGCGCTGGTTTCGAGCTTCCTTTCAACGACCTGGGTGCTGCGGACCGCGCTCCACTATCCCGAGGCGATGGTGGCGATCTGCGACTCGCTTGAAAAGGGGGCGCAACTCGGGCGTGCGATGAGCCGCCCGTTCTACATGGAAAAGTGGGAAGACTATTTCGACTGGCAGCTGGCCGATCTGCGCGCGAAGTTCAGCTATCCGGAATTTACCGATTTCCATGGCGATTGGGACTGGGTGGAACCGTGAGCGGGGGCGATTAGAACATTACCAATGCCGTGCGCGCGACCAGCGCCATCAGGCACAGGCTCGACAGTGCGAACACCAGGAAGCGCAGCTGCACCTTGTTGATCGTCGCCTGGATGATCGAGTGGACCACCCTCAGCGCGACATAGACCCAGCCTAGTTGCGCGTTGAGCCCGTCGCCCTCGCCGATGATCGAAAGCACGATCGCCACCGCATAGAACACCGTCGGCGCTTCATGCAGGTGGTTGTAGTTGTGCGCCTTCCACTGGACCGAGGGCGGCAGCACATTGTCCAGCCCCTTGGCCGGATCGCGCACCAGATCGTCTGGATCAACCTTCGAAGCGCTCAGCGCCGGAATGCGGGTGCCATACAGCCAGAACCACATCACTATGGTCCAGGCCGCGAGCGCTATCACCGGGTGAAGTATCGCCATTCCGACCATTGCTTGTCCCCTCCTGCTATTTGACGCGAACCTGCCCGCGATTGGTGCCGCTGTCAAAGCAACTACCGCAGCCTATGGTCTTTCACCTGTCACTCACGTGGCTATATGGGGGCGTCGGATTACTGGTACGGAGAATTGAAAGTGAGCAAGGTTCTGGTGATCGGCGCGGGCGGTGTCGGCTCGGTGGCGGTCCACAAGATGGGAATGAACCCGCAGATCTTCTCCGAGATCCATCTCGCCAGCCGAACCGTGTCGAAATGCGATGCCATTGCCGCCAGCGTCAGGGCGCGCACTGGCGAGAGCGTGGC
Organism: Novosphingobium sp. Chol11; assembly: GCA_945906005.1. Lineage (GTDB taxonomy): Bacteria > Pseudomonadota > Alphaproteobacteria > Sphingomonadales > Sphingomonadaceae > Novosphingobium. The sequence continues at coordinate 13,055 of CAMDQY010000028.1, forward strand.
GACCTATGCCATCGACGCCGAAGACGTGCCCGCGCTCACCGCGCTGATCCGGCAGATCGGGCCGAAGCTGGTGGTCAATCTGGCGCTGCCATATCAGGACCTGACGATCATGGACGCCTGCCTTGCTGCCGGCGTCGACTATCTCGACACCGCAAACTACGAGCCGAAGGACGTGGCGAGGTTCGAATACTCATGGCAGTGGGCCTATCAAGACCGGTTCAAGCAGGCCGGGCTGATGGCGCTGCTTGGCTCGGGCTTCGATCCCGGAGTCACCAGCGTGTTCGCGATGTGGCTCAAGAAGCACAAGCTGAAAACGATCCGCACGCTCGACATCCTCGATTGCAACGGCGGCGATCACGGGCAGGCGTTCGCCACCAATTTCAATCCGGAAATCAACATCCGCGAAGTGACCGCGCCCGCGCGGCACTGGGAAAACGGCGCGTTTGTCGAAAGCCCGGCGATGGGCAGGAAGGTCGAGTTCGACTTCGAGGGAGTCGGCCCCAGGAACATGTACATGATGTATCATGAGGAGCTGGAAAGCCTCGCGAAATTCGTGCCCGAGATGGAGCGCGCGCGCTTTTGGATGACCTTCGGCGATGCCTATCTCACGCACCTCACCGTGCTGCAGAACGTCGGCATGACGCGGATCGATCCGGTGCTGTACAACGGGGTGGAGATCGTGCCGCTGCAGTTCCTCAAGGCAGTTCTTCCCGAGCCAGCGAGCCTTGGCCCCACCACCAAGGGTAAGACCAACATCGGCAACATTGCCACCGGCGAAGCCTTGGACGGCAGCGGCGAGAAGACCTTCTACATCAAGAATATCTGCGATCACGAGGACGCCTATGCCGAGACCGGCAACCAGGCGGTGAGCTATACCACCGGGGTCCCGGCGATGATCGGCGCGGCCATGATGCTGACCGGCGCGTGGCGGGGCGAGGGCGTGTTCAACATGGAGCAGATGGACCCCGATCCGTTCATGGCAATGCTGAACGAGCATGGCCTGCCGTGGACGGTCGAGGAACTGGCCGGGCCTGTGGCGTTTTGAGGATGTTGAACCGCCTATTGCTCATCGGTCTTGGACTAAGCCTGCTTGCCGGATGTGGTGGCACTGACGGAAGCGAACGTTCCACTGCGGATGCTGCAACGCCTCCAGAACCACAGGTGGCAGAACAGACTATGCCTCGGATGGCCACGGACATTGGCAAAACGTGCACCGACTCCGATCAATGCGAGGAGATGTGCTACATTAGGGTGGATGATCTGCCAAAATCCGGAAAGGTCACGGGGAAGTGTTCGGGCGGCATGTCACACTGGGGCACCGACATAATTGAAGTCAAGAACGGTAAGGCCGTCGACCGTGCCGTAATCGTGATGTAATGGAAACCAGAGCCGGAGACCCAGGCGCATTCGCCCATTTCGATCTTACGCAGCGCGTTGAAGCGACCGCACCGGCGGGTGCTTGCGCTGCATCGCGCGCCACAGGTCGTGATTGGCCTGCATCGCCAGCCAGGCGCGTGCCGTGCTCGCCCCGGCCCGTTCGAGGCGCACAGCGAGTTCAGGACTGATTGCAGCCTTGCCATTCAGGACCCGAGACAAGGCACCTCGCGACATTGCCAGCCTATCGGCGGCCTCGGTTACAGACAGTCCAAGCTCCGCAATCACTTCGTCGCGAAGCAGTTCGCCGGGATGGGGAGGGTTATGCATCGTCGTCACTGCCTCAATGATAGTCCTGATAATCCACGAGTTCGACATCGGCTCCGACGAAGCGGAAGGTGACCCGCCAGTTGCCACTGACCCAAATCGACCAATGCCCCTTCATCTCACCCTTGAGCGGATGCAGTTTGAAGGACGGGAGATTCATGTCCTCACGGACTGCTGCGACACTCAAGAGTGCCAGAATGTTGCGGAGCTTCTTGACGTGGCTTGCCTGAATACCCCGTGTCGTGCCAGTGCGATACAAGGCCTCAAGCCCCTTGTGCCGGAATCCGAGTATCATGAAGTACTGTAACGCCAGGCATTACAAATTGCAATGCTTGCGGTCTGACTTAGTAGGTTTGGCCTAATGCAAACCCAAGCCGGAGACCCAGGCGCCTTCGCCCAATTCGATCTCAGCCGCGTCGACAGCCCCGCGTTTGTGGTTGATGCCGCGAAGCTGCGCGAAAACTGCCGCATTTTGGCCGAAGTTGGCGAGGCTTCGGGTGCCAAGGTGCTCGCGGCGCTCAAGGCCTTTTCGATGTGGTCCACCGCGCCGATCATCGGCGAATATCTCGACGGCGTGTGCACCTCGGGCCTGTGGGAAGCGCGGCTCGCTTCCGAGTTCTACGACGGCGAGATCGCGACCTATTGTGCCGCCTATAAGCCCTCGGATCTTGCCGAAATCTGCCGCCTTTCCGATCACGTGATCTTCAATTCGCCCGACCAGATTATGCGCGCTCAGGCGGTCCTCGAGCAGGCGCGCGCGGCGGGCGGAACATTCGACGTGGGACTGAGGCTCAATCCGCTCCACCCCGAGGGCGAGGTGCCGCGTTACGATCCGTGCGCGCCTCACTCACGGCTCGGCTTTCCGGTCGATCAGCTGACCGAAGAACACGTTGCCATGGTCGACGGCTTCCACATGCATACGCTATGCGAGCAGGACTTCGCGCCGCTCGAACGCACCTGGGACGCGCTGTTCGACGTGCTTGAGCCGTATTTCGGCCAGTTCAAATGGATCAATTTCGGCGGCGGGCATCACATCACCCGCGCCGATTACCAGCGCGAGGAACTGGTAAGGTTCCTCATCGACGTGGCCGAGGATACCGGGGCGCAGGTCTATATCGAGCCGGGCGAGGCGGTTGCGCTCGATGCCGGGATCCTTGTCGGCACCGTTCTCGATACCCATTGGAACGGGATGCCGCTCGCCATCACCGACATTTCGGCGACCTGTCACATGCCCGACGTGCTCGAAGCGCCCTATCGCCCTGCCATGTTGGGTGAGCAGCAGGGCGAGGACTTCGTCGATGCCAGCGATGGCGAGGGCATTGTGCGGCTTGGCGGCCCATCCTGCCTCGCGGGAGACGTGATTGGCGACTATCGCCTGCCGGTGCCCTGCGAGCCGGGTGCGCGCTTCGCCTTCCTCGACCAGGCGCATTATTCGATGGTCAAGACCACCACCTTCAACGGGGTGCCGCTGCCCTCGATCTGGCTGTGGGATTCGGAATCTGATTCGCTCGAATGCGTGAAGCGCTTCGATTACGAGGATTTTCGTGATCGGCTGAGCTGATTTGCCCACCCCCAACCCCTCCCTCAGGCGGGAGGGGAGCGAGACTTGCCGAACCGGAGGTTTGGTTAGTCGCAGCGGGGTGGGCTGCTAACCTCGAGGTCGTTCGTTGAGCTTGCTCGCTAGCGACGCCAGCGCGTCGAACTGGTCGATCGTGCGGTCGAGCAGCATCCGGTCTTCGCTTGCCTGCAGGGATCCGCTCTCGAACAGATTGCCCGATTCCAGCACGACCAGCAATTCGCCGCCGTTGAACAGCGCGCGGATATTCTTGCCGGCGAAGGCTTCCTCAACCGCGATCAGCCGCTCGATATATTCGAGGTGGACGAGATAGCGCACCTCGACCGGATCGTTCGACTAGACATTGAAGGCGTCCTCGAATCGCGGATCGACCATGGCGATATGCCCAAGCTCGACGTCGTTGAGTTCAATCGAATCCTTCTGGAAACCGAACAGGCTGCGGTGGCGGCCGCCGCGCTCCACCAGGGTGACGCCGTGAAACCTGCGGGTGAAGGCAATGGTCATCAGCGTGCCTTCGAACACCGTCACCGTGCGTCGGCTCTTGCCCGAACCGCGCTCCTCGGTCAGCTTTGCCTCGTGCAGCCGGAAGGCCTGCTCACCCAGCGGTCCAGACCATTCGTCCTCCAGGTTCTCGTTGTCATGGCTTGGCAGCAAGCTGAACGACTTGGCGCGCTCGTAGCAATCGGGCGCAAGACCGGTCATCGTATAGGTCAGGCCCAGCGCCTGCGCGATCGCCGAGTTGATCCCGGTCTTGAGCTTGTCGGTCACCTGCTTGCGGGCATTGAATGCCATGAAGGTGCCGATGCCGAACGAGCCGAAGCCCACCCAGGCGGCAGGCTCTGGGTCGCGGAACAGGATCAGCACAATTACCCCGAGCACGATCCCGCCGATGATGCCGTTGCGCGTATAGCGTGCCGATTTTGCCTTTGCCTCGGCGCGCGAGGCATTTAGCCCGGTCAGCCATTGGCCGAGCGGTCCGGCCATCAGCGCATCGGCATCGGGGCGCTCGATCAAGGCGCTTGCCAGCCGAGCACAACGTGATAGCCAAGGCGCTCAACCTGGCAACCGGAGGGCATCGTAGCCGTGAGCGTGGTCCTGATCTTCGTCATAGCAATGGTCATTATCTTTGCGCTGGTCCTGATCGGCATCTATAACCGGCTGGTGGCGCTGCGCCAGACCTGCCGTCAGGGTGTTGCCGACATCGACGCTCAGCTGCGCCAGCGGCACGATCTGGTGCCCAACCTCGTCAATACGGTGAAGCGCTATGCCACGCACGAACGCGATACGCTCGACGCCGTGATCGAGGCGCGCAATACGGCGGTCGCCAATCCGTCGGCGCAGAGCGAAACTGCGCTGCGCGGTTCGCTCGATCGTCTGCTGGCGCTGGGCGAAGCCTATCCGGACCTCAAGGCGAGCGCGAACTTCCAGTCGCTGCAGGGTGAGCTTGCCGATCTGGAGGACAAGCTCGCTGCCGCGCGCCGTGCGCTCAACGCAGCGGTCGCGCGTTTCAATGCTGCGATCGAAGCGTTTCCGGCAGTGCTTTTCGCCGGGATGCTCGGCTTTCAGCACGAGGATTTCTCGCGCCTTGCCGCAAGCGAGGTGGGCGTGGTCGATCAGGTTCCCAACGTGCAGTTCTAGGTCGCGGGCGCGCGGAGCCTCAAGGGAGTTTTTCGCCTGCTTCCCCGGCATTTGGCACTTCTATTACATTTTTGTGAAGGCCGCCCATTTTCACTTGCGATTAATAATCAGCCGACTATATCCGCCCCTCGCTGCCCCAAGGGGACTTCCAATAACCGCAAGGCAGCTTCGTCTTTGTGTTGATCTGGCCGCAAGGCCTATTGGGGGTCCCTTGAGTTGCACATCCATCCAAATGCACCGGCTGTAGTTCGCACTTTCGCGCCTGACGAACCGGTAATTCTCAATCGCCCGCACGCCGCCGCGCGCGCCGCCCGCTTCTTTGTCGAGAAGTTTCCGGGCAAGACGCTCTATGCGGTGAAGGCCAATCCCTCGCCTGATTTGCTCAAGGTGCTGTGGGGCGAGGGCGTCACCCATTTCGACGTCGCCTCGATTGCCGAGGTGCGCCTGGTGCGCGCCACGCTCCCCGAAGCGACGTTGTGTTTCATGCATCCGGTCAAGACTGCCCGCGCCATCCGTGAGGCCTATTTCGACCATGGCGTTCGCACCTTCAGCCTCGATACCCACGAGGAGCTCGCCAAGATCGTCGAGGCGACCGACCATGCCGCCGACCTGCGGCTGTGCGTGCGCATTCGCGTCTCGTCGGAATACGCCGAGCTGAGCCTGGCATCGAAATTCGGCTGCGATCTTGCCGAGGCGGGAGACCTGCTCCAGGCAAGCCGCCAGGTAGCTGACTGGCTGGGCCTGTGCTTCCATGTCGGCAGCCAGGCGATGAGCCCGTTCGCCTATGTCCAGGCGCTCGACCGCGTGCGCGCGGCGATTGCCGACGCCAGCGTCGTCATCGATATGGTCGATGTCGGAGGGGGCTTCCCCTCGGTCTATCCGGGCATGGAGCCGCCACCGCTGGAAGACTATTTCGCGATCATCAACCGCCATTTCGATGCGCTGCCGATCGCCTACAACGCCGAGCTGTGGTGCGAGCCGGGCCGGGCGCTGTGTGCGGAATACAATTCGCTGATCGTCAAGGTCGAGAAGCGGCGCGGCAACGAGCTGTATATCAACGATGGTGCCTATGGTGCGCTCTACGACGCGGCTCATGTCGGCTGGCGCTTCCCGGTGCGTTGCCTCAATGCCGACCGCGGCGGCGACGAAGCCACCTTCACGTTCTACGGCCCGACCTGCGACGATGCCGACTTCATGGAAGGGCCGTTCACCCTTCCGGCTGACATCGCGGCGGGCGACTTTGTCGAGATCGGCATGCTCGGCGCCTATGGCGCGGCGATGCGCACGGCCTTCAACGGTTTCGGCCAGGGCGAGGCTGTCGAAGTGTCTGACGAGCCGATGGCCAGCCTCTATGACGGAAGCCGCCAGCGGCCAGCGCGCGACAATGTGGTGAGCTTGCGCTGATCTTCTGATGGCGAGGGCTGACCGTCTTGAGCGACTGGAACGGCTGCGCATTACGCTTGAAGCGGAATACCTCGTCGCGCTGAGAAGCGCGCTACAACGATGCGCAGCGGGTTCCTGGGGCCTGTTCGATCATCAGGAGAATCCAACTCTCCGGGCGAATTGGGCATCGATTGTCGAAAACCTGTGCGACCAAGGTCGGGAAATCGATGAACTTCGAGAGAAGCTATCGATGGAGCCATTTGCCTTGCATCAGGAGTTCGAGGATTCGCGAGGACCGGTGGCATCAACCGCTGTCGGCGAACCGAAACAGGCAATTGCTTGGCTGGCGCGACTGGGTAGCTAGGTTCGTGTGAGCGAATGCCTGCTTGTGAAAGGCTTACGCCGCCTTTCGCATCTCC
>CAMDQY010000029.1 GCA_945906005.1 Novosphingobium sp. Chol11
TGACATTGTCGAGCCGTTCGCGCTCGATTCGCAAACCTAGCAGGCGCAGCGCCTCCCTATCGATGTCCTGGGCAACTACGCGCCCTTCAGGGCCAACCCGCTCGGACAGCCGCGTGGTGTAGTAGCCCTCGCCCGCACCGATATCGGCAACGGTCATGCCAGGTTCGATCCGTGCCATGTCCATCACTTGCTGCGCTTCGTTGACGCTGTCGCGCTGGGCTTCGGGGGCGAAACCATTGGAGCCAAGCTCGGAAACAGCGCGGTCGGGCCGGGGAAAGGCGCGCGCGGTCTCTGGTCGGTCGGCATCGGGATCTTCCTTCTTGCAGCCGCCCAGCACCAGCAATAGCGCCAGCGCGACCACTGGGGTGAGCGCCCGGCTCAATCGATGTCCTCCACCTCGAACGCCTCGCCCGAAACCCGCTGCGAGAGCGCGGCGGCCATGAACGGATCGAGTTCGCCATCGAGCACGTCACCCGGTGTCGGCGAAGTGACACCAGTTCGCAGGTCCTTCACAAGTTGATAGGGTTGCAGAACATAGGAGCGGATCTGGTGGCCCCAGCCGATGTCGGACTTGGAAGCGTGTTCCGCGCTCGCCGTTTCCTCGCGCCTGCGCATCTCCGCCTCGAACAGCCGCGCCTTGAGCATTCCCATCGCGATGTCACGGTTCTTGTGCTGCGATCGATCGATCTGGCTGGCAACCACGATGCCCGAAGGCTGGTGGGTGATGCGCACCGCGGAATCGGTGGTGTTGACGTGCTGTCCGCCCGCGCCGCTGGCTCGGTAGGTGTCAATCTTGAGGTCCGACGGATTGATGTCGATCTCGAACGTATCGTCGATCACCGGGTAGACCCAGACGCTTGAAAAGCTGGTGTGGCGGCGCGCCGAACTGTCATAGGGGCTGATGCGCACCAACCGGTGCACACCGCTTTCGGTCTTGGCATAGCCATAGGCGTTCTCGCCCTTGATCATGAGCGTGCAGCTCTTGATCCCGGCCTGTTCGCCTGCGTGATAGTCGACCATTTCGACCTTGTAGCCGCGCCGCTCGGCCCAGCGCGTATACATGCGCTGGAGCATTTCGGCCCAGTCCTGGCTTTCGGTGCCGCCGGCCCCGGCATGGATTTCGAGGAAAGTGTCGTTGGCATCGGCCTCGCCGCCTAGCAGCGCCTGGACCTTGTCGGCATCGGCGCGATCGGCGAGCCGGGCGAGCGTTTCGATCCCTTCGTCCGCAATCGCCTCGTCGCCCTCGGCCTCGCCCATTTCAACGAACTCAATGGCGTCGTCCATTTCCTGTTTGATTTCGTTGACCGTGCCGATGGCAGCTTCCAGCCGCCGCCGCTCACGCATCACCGCCTCGGCGTCCTTGGGATCGTTCCAAAGCGTAGGGTCTTCGACGCGCGCGTTCAGCTCGTCGAGACGACGCAGCGCGCGCTCCCAATCGAGGAACTTGCGCACCAGCGCCAGCGCCGCCTCGATCCGTTCGATATAGGCCTGCCCTTCGGCACGCATTACTTATTACTCCAGAACCGCCAGCTTCGGTTCGCGATTACTCGATAAAGCCCAGGACTGTGCCGATCTCGTGGGTTTCGCCCGGCTGCACAACGATCCTCAGGGTGCCGCTCGCGGGAGCCTCGACCTCGTTGGTCGATTTGTCGGCTTCCAGCGAATAGAGCGGCTGCCCTTCGGTCACGCTGTCGCCGTCCTTGGCGAGCCATTCGGCAACCTGCCCATCGGTCATCGAGAAGCCGAGCTTAGGAAGCAGAATTTCAGTGGCCATATGCTTTCGAGTCCTTGCCAGGCCGTCCGGAACTGACGGACGGGATTTGCCCGCCCCGATGACGCGTCAATGCGCGCCGGTCAAGGCATTAGCGCCGTTGGGCAAGCTAGCCTGGGCCAGCTCGTTCAGAGACCCTCGACCATGAACACACGGTAATGTGCTGCCTTCATGCGGTGCTGGATGGCTTCCTGGTAGATCGGACGGTTGTACCATTCCATCGCGGCGGCGTGATCGGGGAACTTGAGGACCACCGCGCCATCAGGCGTCTCGCCTTCCAGTCCCGTGATAGGGCCATAGGCGACCAGCGCCTCCATACATTCGGTACGACCGCCCTTTGCATTGGTATCGCGGTAATCCTGCATGGCCGCTTCGTTCTTGATCGGCTCTTCGCGCGTGAAAATTATATAAGTTGCCATGGTGTCACTCTCCCTGCCGGCTCGTTTACCGTTGATGAGCCGCCGTTGCACTGGCGCGCGGAGCAAGGCAAGCGCCATTGCAATGTTATCGTGTTCGGCCCTAGAAGACAGGCTGAGAGACGCGCCGCAAGGCGACCGGGAGAGAAGCGCTGTCGTATTTTGGTGAGTTCAAGGCCCACTGGCATAACCTGCTGGGTGCCGGTCTGGGTATCGCCTTCGGCGCTGCGCTCAACCATTACATGACCAACCTGTTCGGACCGGTGATGATCGCCGAGTTCGGCTGGACCAAGGCTCACTTCGCGCTGATCGGGGTCGTGCCGCTGGCGACCATGCTGGTAATCCCGTTCCAGGGCCGCCTGACCGACCGCTTCGGCGTGCGCGTTTGCGCCGCATTCGGTGTGGTTCTGCTGCCGCTCACCTTCCTGGCGCTCTCCGCGATGAGCGGAAATATCATCCACTTTTTTGCAATCACCTTCCTGCAGGCCTTGATCGCGATGCTGGTCGGCACGCTCACTTATACCCGGGCGGTCGTCGAAAAGTTCGATGCTGCGCGCGGCATGGCGTTGTCGCTGGGGATGACGGTGTCGCCGCTGGCAGGCGCGATCATGGCCCCGATCATGGGCGGCATCATAGACGAACACGGCTGGCGCGTGGGCTACCAGGTGATGGCGCTTCTCACCGGCGTGGGCGGCACACTCGCGCTGCTGTTGATCGGCAAGACCCCGCCGGCGGCACGCTATGGAACGAGCGAGGCGCTCGAATCCGGCATGGCAGGCCCGCCGCGCAGCGCGCATACTGATCTCAAGATACTATCGCGCCAGCCCGCCTTCCTGCTGATCGTCATCGGCATGTTCTTCTGCAACTTTCCGCAGGTGCTGGTCGGCTCGCAACTCAAGCTGGTGGTCGTAGACAGCGGCGCGCCGGCTACGCTCGCTGCCTGGATCGTCTCGCTCTACGCTACCGGCGTGATCATTGGCCGCTTCGCCTGCGGACTGGCGCTCGACAAGGTGCCGGCGCACTGGGTCGCCATCGTCGCGCTCGGCCTGCCCTCGCTTGGTTTCATGGCCCTGGCATCTCCGTTCGACGCGCCGTGGATCCTTGGCGGCGCAATCCTGCTTGTCGGCCTCGCTCAGGGAGCAGAGGCGGATATCGGTGCCTACCTAATTTCGCGTAATTTCGACCTCGGGCTTTACAGCTTCATATTCGCTTTCGTCAGCTGCTCTATGTTCGTCGCGTCAGCGACCGGCTCGGTTGTGCTGAGCCAGACGCTCGCAATGACTGACCGTTTCGATGCGTTCCTGACGATTGCGGCAGTGATGACCTTGCTGGGTGCACTCGCCTTCTTCCTGACCGGCAGGGCGAAGCCTGCCCATCCCGAGGCGCATGAACCGGCGATTGCGCCCTTTGGCCCGGTCCGCGTGCTGACGGGGGACGAGGTTTGAACGCCACGCCTGTCCATCGCCTGCGCCGTAGCGCGCTTTATCTGCCTGCTTCCAATGCCCGCGCCATCGAAAAGGCGCGCGGCCTTCCAGCCGACGTCGTGATCCTCGACCTCGAGGATGCGGTAGCGCCTGAGGCGAAAGACGAAGCGCGCGAGGCGGCTGTCGCTGCCCTGGCGCAAGGAGGTTTCGCGGCGGGAGAAGTGGCAGTTCGTGCCAACGGGCTCGACACGCATTGGGGCGAGGCCGATCTCAAGGCCCTGGCGCAGACCGACGCCCACGCCGTGCTCGTGCCAAAAGTAAGCATCCCTGACGACATTGCCCGCTATGATGCAGCGCTCGCAAATGCGCATTCCGGCATGCAGCTGTGGGCGATGATCGAGACCTGTCGCGCAGTCGCCAATCTCGATGCGATTGCCCAGATGGCCGCCTCGACCCGGCTGTCGCTCTGGGTGATGGGCACCAACGACCTTGCCAAGGAGATGCGGGCGCAGCTCACGCCCGACCGCTCGGTGTTCCTGCCGATCCTGTCGCTCGCGGTCTGCGCTGCGCGTGCGCATGGCGTTACGATCCTCGACGGGGTTTGCAACGAATTCCGCGATCTCGACCTGTTCCGCGCCGAAGCCATGCAGGGCGCGCGGTTCGGTTTCGACGGCAAGTCGCTGATTCACCCAGCGCAGATCGAAACCTGCAACAAAGTGTTTTCGCCTTCGGTCGAGGACGTGGCTTGGGCGCGCGCGGTCATCGCCGGATTCGCCCTGCCCGAAAACCGGGGTAAAGGCGCGATCAGTGTCGATGGCAATATGGCCGAACTGCTCCATCTCGAAGATGCGCGGCGCACAGTCGCGGTAGCCGAAATTGCGAGGAATGAGCGATCCAATGGCTAGTGTTCGGGAGGAGTGGCGCCGGTACTGGTTTCTGCCGATAGTCGCGGCATTCGCCAATATTGCTACCGTGATCCATATCTATACGCTCGGTCCGTTCATGGCTCCGCTCCAGGAAGAATTCGGCTGGTCGCGCGCGCAGATTTCCTCGGCCATCACTGTCTCCAATGGGATCAACGCAGGCCTTGGCGTGTTGATCGGGTTCCTGATCGATAAGTACGGACCGCGCCGGATCGGCCTGATCGGCATCTGCGTGATGTCGCTCGCCTTCGCCTCGGTGAGCACCGCGACCGGTAGTTATGCCAACTGGATTTTCCTTTGGTTCCTGATCTCGCTCGGCGCGGCTTGGACCCAGCCAACGATCTGGACGAGCGCGGTCTCCTCGCGCTTCAATGCCGGACGTGGATTTGCGCTCGCTGTGACGATATGCGGCACGTCGGTCGCAGCCACGATGCTGCCGATCATTTCCACCGAGGCGATCATCAATTTCGGCTGGCGCTGGGCCTATGTGTTCATAGCGGCAGGCTATTTCCTGCTGGCGATGCCCATGAACTTCCTGTTATTCCGGGGCGCGGCCGACGGGCCTGCGCGCGGTCAAAAACTGGAAGCGGCTCCGCCCTCCCAGCCGCTGGTGGGCATGGAAGTGCGCGAGGCATTCCGCTCGTTCACCTTCTATCGCCTGTCGATGGCGGGCCTGCTGTTCGCGTTCTGCTCTATGGCGAGCATCGTTCACTTCGTCCCAATCCTCACCGATCGCGGCCTCAGCCCTCTCGCAGCGGCCGGCATTGCCGGGCTGATTGGCGTCTCTTCGCTGATCGGGCGGTTCATTACCGGATACCTGCTCGACAGGTTCCGGCCGGAACGGGTTGCTCTGGTTGCTTTCGGGCTGCCGGTGCTTGCGGCGCTGCTCCTCCTTTATGGCGATGGGCTAATTGCCTACTCCGCCGCCGCCATCGTGATTGGTGCCTCGCTAGGCGGCGAATACGACATCATCATCTACCTCACCACGCGGCATTTCGGCCTCAAGCGATTCGGCGCGATCCTGTCTACTGTGCTTGTGTTCCTGACCGCCGCGACGGCGACAGGGCCGCTGACAGCAGGGGCGATCTACGACAGGTTCGGCTCCTACGATTATTACCTGTGGCTGACCATTCCGATGGTGCTGGTGTCATCGCTGCTGGCGGGAACATTGCCCAAGGCGCCGGACGAATACAGCCGAGTCGCGGGACACTGATTGGTGGATGGCGGCACAATGAAGACCGCGCGCGAAGAGTGGAAGACTTCCTGGACGCTGCCTTTAGCGGCAGGCTTGGGCAATACCGGCTCGGTCATCCACATCTATACGCTGGGTGCCTTCATGGCCCCGCTCAGCGCGGAATTCGGGTGGAGCCGTGCCGAGATTTCTTCGGGCATCACCGTTTCGAACAGCGGATCAGCGGTGCTGGGCCTGCTGGTCGGCTTCCTGATCGACCGGTTCGGCCCGCGCCGGATCGGACTGGTCGGGGCCGTCTTGATGGCCGCTGCCTTCGCGATTCTTGGAACGGCCAATGGGTCATACACCAACTGGCTGGCGCTGTGGTTCCTGATCTCGCTTGCTGCGACCTGCACTCAGACGACGATCTGGACCAGCGCAGTCATCACCCGGTTCAACACTTCGCGCGGCCTTGCCATCGCCCTGACCATCGCGGTCAACGGCGCGGCGGCGACGCTGTTTCCAATCATCGCGACGCTTGCGATCAACGGACTGGGCTGGCGGCATGCCTTCTTCGCCGTCGCGGGCGGATGGATCCTGATCGTGCTGCCGATGCTGCTGCTGTTTTTTAGGGGAGCTACCGAAGACCCCGTGAGGAAGGAACGGCGCAAGGGTGTTTCCGCATCGGCGCACCTGCCCGGCCTCGAACTGAAGCAGGCACTGCGGACGATGGCATTCTATCGTCTGGCGATCACCGGGGGCTTGTTCGCCTTCATCGCAATGTCGATGATCGTGCATTTCGTGCCGATCCTAACTGACAAGGGGTTGAACCCGCTCGACGCCGCGAGTGTGGCTGGACTAGTCGGCCTGGCCTCGGTCGCGGGGCGCTTCGTCACCGGCTACCTGCTCGACCGGCTGCGTCCCGAGCGCGTGGCGCTGGTCGGTCTGTCGCTCCCGATCCTGAGTATTCTGCTGCTGCTGTACGGCGAAGGCGCCATGGCCTGGTCGGCGGCGGCGGTAATCGCCGGGTTTTCGCTAGGCGCGGAACTCGACGTGCTGATCTATCTGACCTCGCGCCACTTCGGCCTCAAGCGCTTCGGCACCATCTTCGCCTCGATCATGATGGCGATGACCGCCGGTACCGCAACCGGGCCGCTGGTGGCGGGGAGTTTTTTCGATACATACGGAAGTTACGACAACTACCTGCTGATGATCATTCCGATGGTGGTGATCGCCGCGCTTTCGGTGGGAACGCTTGGCCCTGCACCGAAGGACTGGCCCGAGCTGCCCGAACCACGTCCATCACACTAGGAGAAGCCCATGCCGCGCATTCCCTATCCCAGCCCCGATCAGATGAGCGACGCGGTTCGCGCCCGGGTCGGCGACAATCCGCCCAACGTCACCCGGATGCTCGCCGGAGCATCGGAAGGCGTCTATTCGGGCTTTGGTGCCTATTCGCAGGGCCTGATGAAGCTATCCGCGCTCGATCCCCAGCTTCGTGAGCTGGCGATCCTGCGGGTTGGCTATATCTCCAAATGCGCCTACGAGCTGTTCCAGCACGAACCGTTCGGGCGCTTTGTGGGCCTCACCGACGATCAGATTGCCGCGATCAAGGCAGGCGACGCCAAGTCTACGGTGTTCGATGCGGCACAGTCAGCAGTACTGCGCTTCGTCGACGACGTGGTACTCAACGTGCGCCCTTCGGACGCCAACCTTGCCGCGGTTCGCGAGCATCTCGACGATCAACAGCTGATCGATCTGGTGCTGGTGACGGGCAACTACATGACCGTGAGCCGGTTCCTCGAGACCACCGGGATCGAACTCGACGCCGAGGCGATCGACTGGGACGGCTACACCGCCAGCGAGTAACTAGGGCAAGTCTTGCGAGCGGCGCGGCGCACCTGTAGAGGCGGCGCAACTTTCCGCACACCTATAGTCCCCGAAGGATACCCGATGGCCGCGCAATATGCCTTCGTCATGAAAGGCATGACCAAGACCTTCTCCGGCGCTCCCAAGCCGGTGCTCAACGACATCAACCTGCAATTCTACCAGGGCGGGAAGATCGGCATCGTCGGCCCCAACGGCGCGGGCAAATCGACCCTGATGAAGATCATGGCAGGGATCGACACCGAATTTACCGGTGAGGCATGGCCGGGTGAATACATCACGGTCGGCTATCTGGCGCAGGAGCCAGAGCTGGATACAACCAAGACCGTGCTCGAAAACGTCAAGGACGGCGCGCGCGAGACCGCCGACATGGTCGAGCGGTTTAACCAGATCGGCATGGAGATGGGCGAGGACGGCGCGGATTTCGATGCGCTTGGCGCCGAGATGGGCGAGCTTCAGGAGAAGATCGACGCGGTCGATGGCTGGACGCTCGACAACCAGCTTGAAATTGCAATGGAAGCGTTGCGCTGCCCTCCGGGGGACTGGCCGGTCGACAACCTTTCAGGTGGCGAAAAGCGCCGCATCGCGCTCACCCGCCTGCTGATCCAGAAGCCCGGCATTCTGCTACTCGACGAGCCGACCAACCACCTCGATGCCGAGTCGGTCGAATGGCTGGAAAATCACCTCAAGGAATACGTCGGCGCGGTGCTGATGATCACCCATGACCGCTATTTCCTCGACAACGTGGTCGAATGGATCCTCGAGCTCGATCGCGGCAAATACTTCCCCTACGAGGGCAATTACTCGACCTACCTCGAGAAGAAGGCCAAGCGCCTGTCGCAGGAAGAGCGCGAGGAGAGCGGCAAGCAGAAGGCGCTCACCCGCGAACTCGAATGGATCAGGCAGACCCCTGCCGCGCGCCAGACTAAAAGCAAGGCGCGCGTGCGCAAGTTCGAGGAATTGCAGAACGCGCAGGACAACCGCTCGCCCGGCAAGGCGCAGATCGTCATCCAGGTGCCCGAGCGGCTCGGCAGCAAGGTCATCGAGGTCAATAACGTCTCGAAGGCTTACGGCGACAAGCTGTTGTTCGAGGACCTGTCGTTCATCCTGCCGCCGGGCGGTATCGTCGGCGTGATCGGACCGAACGGCGCTGGCAAATCGACTCTATTCCGTCTCATCACCGGCAGGGAAACGCCCGACGAAGGCTCGATCGATATCGGCTCGACCGTGCATCTGGGCTTCGTCGACCAGAGCCGCGACGATCTCGATCCCAAGCACAACGTCTGGGAGGAGATTTCGGGCGGGCACGATTACATGACCGTCAACAAGCACGAGATGTCGACCCGCGCCTATGTCGGTGCGTTCAACTTCAAGGGCGGCGACCAGCAGAAGAACGTCGGCAAGCTATCGGGCGGTGAGCGCAACCGCGTCCACATGGCCAAGATGCTCAAGAACGGCGGCAACGTGCTGCTATTGGACGAACCGACTAACGATCTCGACGTGGAAACACTGGGCGCGCTCGAAGACGCGATCGAGAACTTCGCCGGCTGCGCGGTGGTTATTTCGCATGACCGCTTTTTCCTCGACAGGCTGGCGACGCATATCCTGGCCTTCGAGGGAAACAGCCACGTCGAATGGTTCGAGGGCAACTTCGCGGCCTACGAAGAGGACAAGCGGAGACGGCTTGGCGATGCTGCGGATCGGCCGACGAGACTGGCATATAAGAAGCTGACGAGGTAGCTCCTCGTCGATTTTTCCGTTTCAGTGCCAATAGCTGCATAAAACGAAACCCTCTCGTCTATTTGCGCCCGATCAATGCACTTCCCCCCGGCCCCCGCGTAGCCATTCCTCGCGCGTCGGCAAATTGACCGCTGCAAGTGGCAGCGGCGCGGCGCGCGGAGGAAGACACATGCGCAATGCCGCCGCTCTGCTGGCGCTTCTGGGTTCGGCCCTATTGGCTCAGCCCGCCCTCGCCGCTGCCGATGGCAGGCTCTAGATCAAGGTGCTGGGCACCGCCATGCTGCCCAATGGGAAGATCAGCAAGATCAAGAAGGATCTCGTCGGCCTGCCCCTTGGCACGCAGACCAAGGCCAATGACAATGTCGTATCGACCCTGGCGATCGAATACTTCTTCACGCCCAATGTCTCGCTCAAGACGATCTGCTGCCTCTCGCAGCACGATGTCGATGGCACCACCGGCCTTCCCGGCGCGGAACTGGTTGCCGATGCGCAACAGATCCCGGCGACCTTCACTCTAAAGTATCATCTGATGCCCGAAAGTGCGATCCGCCCCTATATCGGCGCAGGACCGACCTATTTCCTGTTCATCAAGGACAAGCCCGGCGCGGCGGCGCGAGGGCTTGGTGCCAACGGCTTCAAGCTTGACGATTTGTTAGGAATCGCGCTTCAAGCTGGCCTGGATGTCCCGGTCAACGACAGCGGCGTGGTCGTCACTCTCGATGCCAAGAAGTATTTCGTGAGCACCGACGCGCACTGGTATGTCGATGGGACGGAAGTGATCCGACCACCCACAAACTCGATCCGTGGGTGCTGAGTTCGGGAGTGGGCTTCGGCTTCTGAGCCAATTTCCTGAAATTCCAATCGACTGGTCCGCTCCTGTGAAGAGCGCGGACCATTCATGTTGGTGTGCAGTAAAGTTAACGAAAGGCGACTCGCCCGGTTCATGCTTATGACAGCGCGTTTAAGATAGCTCACTCCCATCAGGCCGGTTTCGCCGCACGGCCCCATGTTGGAGAGCAACAATGTCTAACGCAAATACAACAAAGAGGGGCGGCCTGCTCCGAAATGCTGGCTTGGCGTCGATTGCCGTGGCGCTCGCGGCCATGGTCGTGCCGATGCAGGCTTCGGCCCAGGAAAGAGTACGTCTGCGCGTCACCGAGCAGGCGCAGCAGTCCTCCTCGAATTCACAGGGCAATAATCAGAGCCGCAGTTCCGAGCAACGCTCCGAAAGCCGCGCCGACCGAGTAGAAAATCGCGGTCAGTGGCGCTCGCAGCATGTCGATCAGGGCAGCGAGCGTGCTGCGCAGCGCGTGCGCCAGCAGGGCGACAATGCCGCAATGCGCGCAGCGCAGAACGACAACTCATGGCGCAGCCAACAGGTCGATCGCCTGTCGGAGCGGGCTGCGCGCCAGATCGAGCAGCAGGGTGACTGGCGCGCGAATCGCGTCGCAAACCGCAGCGAACAGCGAGCCGATAGGATCCGGAATGGCGGTACTTGGCAGGGCCAACAGTCGCAGGACGGCCGAACCTGGCGCGATGCTAACCGAGACCAGACCTGGCGCGATCGCAATGGCGGCGATTCGGACAACTGGCGCAATCGCGACTCCAGCCGCAGGTATCAGGATGCCAACCGCTGGCGCGGTAATGATCGCAACTGGCGCGATAATGACCGCAACCGCTGGAGCAACAATCACCAGTGGGATTGGCGCTGGCGTGATAACAACCGCTACAACTGGTATGGCTATCGTTCGCAGAACCGCAACCACTACCGTCTCGGACGCTATTATTCGCCCTACAACGACTACTCGTACCGCCGTCTCGGGATCGGCTTTTCCCTAGGCTCGCTGTTCTATTCGAATCGCTACTGGATCGACGATCCGTGGCAGTATCGCCTGCCCGAGGTCTACGGCCCCTACCGCTGGGTCCGGTACTACGACGACGTGCTGCTGGTGAATATCTACAGCGGCGAAGTGGTAGACGCGATCTACGACTTCTTCTGGTAAGCCGAGCTCAGCTTGGGCAGGAAACCCCCGCCCCTTGTGGCGGGGGTTTTCGCGTTTCAGCCCTTCGCCTTGCCGAACGGAAGCATCCGGAACAGGTTGCCGTCGCGGTCGAGCAGCGTGTGCTTTAGGGTTCCGGCGATGTGCAGGAACATCAGGTAAACGAGAATCGATCCGACCACGCCGTGTGCCTCGAAAATCGACTTGGCCATGTCCTTGTCGGGCGACAGCGGCAACGCTGGCAGGGTGAACACGCTGAATACGTCGATGGGCTGTCCATAAAGCGACATCGCGGTCCACCCCATAAGCGGCAACAGGATGACAAGCAGTCCGAGCAGGACGTGCGTTACTCTTGCAAGCATGGCTTCCCATGGCTTGAGAGTGCTGGCGAGCGGCGGTCGGCTTGAAGTGAAACGTACGACCAGGTGCGCAAGCGCCAGAACAAGAATTATGACGCCGAACGCGAAATGGTTGCCCATTATCTTCTCGCCATCAGCCTTGCTGGCGTGTTCGGCAGCTTCCGTCGCACGCCAGTTGACGATAACGAGGATCGCGATCAGCCAGTGCAGGATCATCGCCAGGAACGTATATTTGGTGCTCTTCTCGTTCATAGCTGTCCACTCCAGTCGGTTCGCGAAGGCTAGAGCCGACAAGCCATGTCCGCAAGCTTCGCCTGCCGATTTGAGGACCACATAACAATGGCTTCGATGACCATTGGCCCCAACCCTGATCGCAAGGCGCTGGCGCGGGTTGGCAAGCAGGTGCGCGAGCGGTTAGCCGGCGATCCCGGCGCCTACCGCGTGCCGGTTGAAGACGGGGAGATATTCGTCATCGCCGGGTTCTTGTCGCAAGACGAGTGCCAACGGATGATCGAACTGATCGATGCTGTGGCGCGACCTTCCGAACTGTTCGATGATGTCCACATCGACGCCTACCGCACGAGCTGGTCAGGCGACGTTGACGGCACCGACAGCGTGGTGCGCATGATCGAGCGGCGGCTCTGCGATCTCATCGGCCTCGATCTGGCCTGGAGCGAATCTGTCCAGGGTCAGCGTTACGAGCAGGGACAGGAATATCGCGAGCATTGCGACTGGTTCGATACCAATGCGCTCTACTGGAAAAAGGAGGTTCACCGGGGCGGGCAGCGCAGCTGGACCGCGATGGTCTATCTCAACGAGGTCGAGGCCGGCGGCGCGACCGAATTCCGCAACCTCGGCATCAACTTCGATCCGCAGCCCGGAGTGCTGCTACTGTGGAACAACGCGACACCCGCAGGTGACGTCAATCCTGCGATGCTGCACGCCGCGCTTCCGGTCGAGCGCGGGGTCAAGCATGTTATCACCAAGTGGTTCAGGACCCGCAAGTGGAGCTGAATCAGGTGTCCCGGAGCGCTTTGGCGATCAGCTTGCGGGTGGGTTCGATGCCGTAGAGTGCGATGAAGCTGCCCATGCGCGGCCCTTGCGAAGAGCCGAGCAGCGTCTCGTAAAGCGCCTTGAACCAGTCGCGCAAAGTCTCGAACCCATAGTGCGGGTCCTTGCCGATCTCGTAGATCATGGTCTGCAGATCTTCTGCGCTGGCATCGTCGGAGGTCGCCGCCAATTCCTCGTCGAGCGCCGCGAGCGCGAGGGTCTCATTGGCTTCGGGCGCACGGCGGTGCAGCGAGGGCGCGATATAGTCGCGATTGTAGGCGAGCGCGGCGTCCACCAGCTTGGCTAGCTCGGGTTGAGTGGCCGGATCGAGATCGCCGATGTAATTGCCCAGATAGGTCCATACCTGATCGTGGGTGGCGTGCGGGCCGAGCACGCCGACAAGATTGAGCAGCAAGCCGTAGGTGACTGGCAACGTATCGACGCCGCCCTTCCCCTCGCCAGTCGCGCGCAAAAGGTGCCAGACCGGATTGCCGAGCCGCTTGTCGAGTTCCTGACCAGCGAGATTACCGCGGAACTGCCAGTATTCATCGACCGCCCTCGGCACAACGCCGACATGAAGTTGCTTGGCGCTCTTGGGTTCGCGGAACAGGTAGAAGCCAAGGCTCTCCTCGGTGCCATAGGTCAGCCACTGGTCGATGGTGAGGCCGTTGCCTTTGGACTTGGAAATCTTCTCGCCATTCTCATCGAGGAACAGCTCGTAGATCAGTCCCTCGGGACGCCTGCCGCCTAGGATCTGCGCGATCTTGCCCGATTGGGTGACGCTGTCGGTCAGATCCTTGCCGCACATCTCGTAGTCGACGCCGAGATCGACCCAGCGCATCGCCCAGTCGACCTTCCATTGCAGCTTGGCATTGCCGCCGAAAACGCTTTGCTCGACGGTCTTGCCGTGGTCGTCGAAGCGAATGATGCCATTTTCAGGATCGATCACCTCGACCAAGACCTGCAGCACCTCGCCGGTCGATGGCGAGATCGGCAGCACCGCCGAATAGGTCTTGCGGCGTTCTTCGCGCAGGGTCGGCAGCATGACGTCGAGGATCGCCCGGTTATTGCGCAGCACGCCGCGCAAGGCATTGTCGAAAGCGCTGGAATTGTAGCGATCCGAGGCTGAGACGAACTCATAGTCGAACCCGAACCGGTCAAGGAATTGGCGCAGCATCGCGTTGTTGTGGTGCGCGAAGCTCTCGTGGGTGCCGAAAGGATCTGGAATGCGGCTCAGCGGCTTGCCGAGGTGCTCGCGCAGCATGTCTGCGTTGGGCAGGTTGTCGGGCACCTTGCGCAGCCCGTCCATGTCGTCGGAGAATGCGACCAGCCGCGTTGGCGCTCCGTCTGTGAGCGCTTCGTAGGCGCGGCGCACCAACGTCGTGCGCAGGACTTCCTGGAAGGTGCCGATGTGCGGGAGGCCCGATGGGCCATAACCGGTCTCGAACAGCACCGCACCGCCGCCGGGCTTGCCTTGCGGAAAGCGCTTCACCAGCTTGCGCGCTTCCTCGAACGGCCAGGCCTTGGATACGCGGGCGGCTTCGATCAGGGCATTATCGATCAGGGTATCGCTCATGGACGCGATCCTTTGACCTTCGCGCAGTGTTTCGCAAGTGGGAAGCTACCCGGCAATCTGCCAGAAGCCACGCGTGCGCGCCCTCCGGCCTGCTGATTGTAACACGTCTGTCATAATTCGGTGAACAGTAAGCTCAGGCATTTTCAAGGGCATTCATGTCGACTTTCGAAATTCTGATGAACGCCCTCGCCGGTCTCGGTTTGCTATTCGTCGGCATCAAAACCGTTACCCGCAGCCTTGGCGCGTTGGTTGGCGATCAACTCAGGCGCTGGATCAACTGGGCGAGCAAACGCCCCGGTGTCGCTGTGCTGTTCGGTGTTACGGCGGGCTTTGTCGCGCAAAGCGGGCGTACGACCTCGTTCATCATGGCGAGCTTCGTACATGCCAGGCTGATCGAGGTGCGACAGGCCATGCCAGTCGTCCTGTGGGCAAACCTGGGTTGCACCTTCGTTATTTTCGCTTCGATTTTCCCTCTCCACCTGTTCGCCTTGTTCCTGATCGCGGCAGCCGGCATTTGCATTGCCTTCGAACGGCCGAAGTCGTTTCTCAATGCTGCATCGGCGGTTTTCGGCCTTGCTTTGATGTTGTTCGGGCTCAAGATGACTTCGTCGTCCGCCACACTGCTGACCGACATCGACGGCGTTTCCCAAATCCTGGCCACGATCGGGCAGTCGCTCCCGCTCGCGTTCCTGACTGGCCTCGTGCTGACGATCCTTGCACAATCGCATATGTCGATCATGCTGATCGTGGTGGCCATGGCCGAGCGAGGGATCTTCGGATTCGACCAGACGCTCGTGCTGATTTGCGGCTGCCATGCAGGTTCGGCCCTGATCACCTACCTGACGGGGGTCCATTTTCGCGGCGTCCCCCGACAACTGGTGCTGGCGCAAATCCTCTATAATTTTGTCGGCATCGTCCTCTTTCTTCTGTTCCTCGCCGTCTACAAGCCGCTGGCCGGTGTGTTCGACTTTGCCCTGTGGGCTCCGGACATCGTCAATGCTTCGCCGGGCAATCAGGCCGCCGTCGCCGCCGTCGCGTTCAACTTCGTGACGCCGCTGCTGCTCACGCTCGGGTTGTCCGCCTACGTGCGACTGATCGCTCGCCTGTCTCCGCCCCAGGAAGACGATGATTTGGCAAGGCCGCTGTTCATTCGCGATGAGGTCAGTGAAAGCGTCGTGGCGACACTGATGCTCATAGAGCAGGAGCAACTCCGCTTGCTACGCCGCCTGCCGGGCTATTGCGAGTGGCTGCGCGGTGATGGCCATGGCACCGACCCCGCGACAGCATTGCGTGTCCACGATGCGTTCAAGCAGGTGAGCGCGGCAATCGAGAAGGCGCTGGGTCGCCTGATGGTCCTGAGCATGACGAGTGACGATACCGAATGGCTTCTCAACCAGCAGAAGCGTCAGGAACTGCTGCTTGCACTCGATGCAGCCTGCCACGAACTGTTCCTTGCCGCGCGTAATCTTGGCGAACCAATCGAGCCGCTGCGTGTCACGGTCGTCGAAGCGCTCGATACGATCCTGCTCACCGCAATCGAGGCGGTGGCGAACAGCGACCCGCAGGAACTCGACCTGATCGACGCGATGACCCGCAACCAGGGTGCGACGATGGAGCGGGTGCGAAAGAAGTATCTTGCGATCTTTGACGGCATATCGATCGACGATCGCGGACGGATTCTCGAAGTCACGAGTATTTTCGAGCGAGCTGCATGGGCCGCGGGCAACTATGCTGGACAGCTTCGCAAGTCTCCCACGATGACCTGATGGAGAATAGGCGGCCACCGGCTTTCGCTTTAGAATAATGTGGCGAATTTCAAATTCACCGCACTAGACCACTGTTCCCAATTCGTTCTAGACCGGCGTCATGACGGGTCCCCTGCTCCTCCCGGCGCTCCACGCCAGCCATGCCGGTAGCTGGATATGCGATGCCCGAGGCACAGTGGGAACCGTAACCAAAGGCGAGGCGGTGATGGCGGCATCGGATTCGCCGCACCTGCTGCTCAACGCACCGCTGGTGGCCACCCGGCTAGGCTATCCCGACCTGTCGGGGTTGGACCTGCTCGAACTCTATGCCTTCGTCCACCCTGCCCGCTTCGTAGTGCCGACGCCCAAGGGACTCGCTCACGCGCTCGACCTCGACGAGCCGGACTGTGATGATGCGGTGCCTGCGTTCCTGCAACTGGCCGCAGGTGCGCTGCTTGCGGTCTGCGACAGTTCTGCATGGCCCGAGCGCGAGGGTGCATGGAGCACGCTGCAATCGCTTGGACGGCTGCGCTGGCCATGGGCCGGCCAACTGTCGGTTCACGTCGCCAAGCCCGAACGAGCCGAACGCTGGCTGTTCGCGCGCCTGCCCGAATGGGAAGAAGAGGCGGAACCACCCCAGCCCCGGCAAGTAACGCTCGATGATCAGGCGGTGCTCGACCGGCTTGCCGAACTGACCGGTGCCGAGGCGGAGCAGCGGCCCGGCCAGCGAGACTTTGCCCGCGCCGTCGCCCGCGCCTTCTCTCCGCGCGAGAGGGCAGGCAATCCGCATCTCGTGCTTGCGCAGGCGGGCACCGGGATCGGCAAGACCCTGGGCTATCTCGCCCCCGCATCGCTGTGGGCGCAGCAGGCTTGCGGCACTGTCTGGGTTTCGACCTTCACCAAGGCGCTGCAACGCCAGCTGCGCGCCGAAAGCCGCCGCGCCTGGCCAGAGCGCCGCGAGGACGGCACTCGGCCGGTGGTGGTTCGCAAGGGGCGAGAGAACTACCTGTGCCTTCTCAACCTCGAAGACGCGCTGCAGAATGGATTTCAGGGCCGCGCGGCAGTTCTGGCACAACTTGTAGCGCGCTGGGCGGCATTAAGCAACGATGGCGACATGATCGGCGGTGACCTGCCGGGCTGGCTTGGCACGCTGTTCCGCCGCCGCGCGATTGCGTCGCTCACCGACCAGCGCGGCGAATGCATCTATGGCGGCTGTCCGCACTACCGCAAATGCTTCATCGAGCGCGCCAGCCGCACCAGCGCCCACGCCGATCTGGTGATCGGCAATCACGCGCTTGTCATGGTCAATGCCGCGCGCGGGCGGGACGCAGGTCAGCGACCGACCAGGATTGTGTTCGACGAGGGCCACCACATCTTCGCGGCAGCCGATTCGACCTTTGCTGCGCGTCTGAGCGGGCTCGAGACGATCGAACTGCGGCGCTGGGTAGTCGGGCCGGAGCGCAATGCGCGCGGACGGCGGCGCGGCCTTGCCGCAAGGCTCGCTGATCTCGCGAGCTATGACGAGGCGGGCGGTCGCGCGATTGCTGCTGCCCGCGCGGCCGCCGATGCCCTTCCTACTGAAGGATGGCTGCAGCGCCTTTCGGAGAACCTGCCTTCGGGGCCGATCGAGCAACTGCTCGCGGCGGTCCGCTCGCTCGTTCTTGCGCGCGATGAAAGCGGCGGCGCCGACGCGGGATACGGGTTGGAGACCGAGGCTGCCGGGCTGGAAGGCGCCTTCGTCGAGCTGGCGGGTCAGGCCCAGGCGGCGCTTGCGGACCTGCGCCGTCCGCTCATGCAGCTTGGCATCAGGCTCGAGGCGGTGCTTGCCGATCCGCCCGACTGGCTCGATACGCAGGGTGGCCTCCGGATCGAGGGGGCGCGGCATTCGCTGGCGTGGCGGGCCGATTTGCTCGGCGCATGGGAAGCCCTGCTCGAACGGCTTGGCGGACCGGCTGACCCACAATTCGTCGACTGGCTTTCGCTCGAGCGCTCCGATGCGCGCGAATACGATGTCGGGATCGAGCGGCGCTGGCTCGATCCGATGAAGCCATTTGCCGCGACCGTGCTTGAGCCGGCGCATGGCGTCGTCGTCACTTCGGCGACCCTGACCGGCGGCCACGGGCACGGCGGGGCGCTGGGCTGGAGCGGCGCACTTGCGCGAACCGGAGCGCGGCATCTCGATGTGCAGCCGCTGCTGTCCGACCACGAAAGCCCGTTCGACTATGGTGAGCAGGCGCGGGTCCTGATCGTGACCGACGTGCCGAAAGGCGATCTTGCCGCACTCGCCGGTGCCTATGCCCGGCTGATCGAAGTGGCTGGAGGCGGTGTGCTCGGCCTGTTCACCGCAATCCGGCGTCTGCGCGCGGTGCATGGCCGCATCGCCGACAGGCTCGCCCGCGAGGGGCTGCCGCTCTATGCCCAGCATGTCGATCCGATCGACGCGGGCACCTTGGTCGATATATTCCGTGACGATCCGCGTGCCTCGCTGCTCGGTACCGATGCACTGCGCGACGGTGTCGACGTGCCGGGCCATTCGCTGCGCCTCGTGGTGATGGAGCAGGTACCATGGCCCCGCCCCACGATCCTTCATCGCGCGCGCCGTGCTGCAAACGGCGGCTCGGCCCATGACGACGAGATCATCCGCGCCCGGCTAGCGCAGGCGTTCGGACGACTGATACGCACCCGGCAGGATCGCGGCCACTTCGTCGTGCTTTCCGCTGCCTTTCCTTCGCGCCTGCTCGATGCCTTTCCGCAAGGCACGCCGGTAAGCCGTGTGACGCTCGACGAGGCTTTACAACAGGTCGCAGGCGATGTTTCAGGGGGTGTAATGTCGCGACAGGATCAGGCTCTCACATGAAAAAGCTTGGCCTTTTCCGGCATGCCAAGTCCGACTGGAACGATGCACGGCTGCGCGATTTCGACCGGCCACTCAACAAACGCGGACGCAAGGGAGCCGCGCTGATGGGCGTTCATATCCGAGGTTACGGCGTCCGCTGGAACCGGATCATCGCTTCTCCGGCGGCGCGGGTGACGCAGACCATCGAGATCGCGGGCGATGCCGCAGGCGATTCGCCGCCGGTGATCTGGGACCGGCGGGTCTATCTCGCTGGCTCGGCGACGCTGATGGACCTGCTGCGCGAGCAGGAAGGCGATCCCGCCTCGATCATCATGGTTGGCCACAATCCGGGCCTCGAAGACCTGATCTTCGATCTGATGCCTGACGACGGAAGCTGTCCCTTGCGAGAGGTGGTCGAGGTCAAGTTCCCGACTGCCGCCTTCGCGGTTCTGGAGCTCGACATCGAGAAATGGGACGATATCCGCGATGGTTGCGCGCGTCTCGTTCATCTCATTCGACCGCGCGATCTCGATCCCGAGCTCGGGCCAGAGCCGATGCACTAGAGCGGTTTTCGACCGTTATGAATCGTCGAGGGATTCCCACTGAGCGTGATTTCTGATTCAGAATCCGTGCTGGAGGAGGAGGCCGGCATGGATGGGCCAACCACTATCGATGGATTTGCGCAGACGGCTTTTGGCGGCGATTGATGACGGGATGAGTTGCCGTGCTGCGGCGACTCGCTTTGGGGTCGCTCCCTCGACGGCGATCCGCTGGCGGGATCAACGACG
>CAMDQY010000030.1 GCA_945906005.1 Novosphingobium sp. Chol11
GCGGCACTTGATCGAAAACCTGTTCGCCAAAATCAAGGACTGGCGACGCATCCACACCCGCTATGACCGCTGCGCCCACACCTTCATGTCCGCCATCGCAATCGCCGCTACCGTCATCTTCTGGCTGTGATCAATGAGTCCTGACGCTAGACCTTTGGCCTTCTCGATGGCCGACTGGTCATGCTGGCATGGACACCGACCGAACGCGGCATACGCGTAATATCGATGAGAAAGTGCAATGAGCGAGAACGGAAAAAATTTGCCGCCCGTTTGGGATGACGACGATCTTCCAGAATGGACCGACGAACAGTTCGACCGGGCTCAGTTCTCGATCGGTGGGGAAGTTATTCGCCCAGCCAAAAGCAAATGGACCCATCCAGGCCGCCCGGTCAGCGCCAATCCCAAGAAGCAGGTGACGCTGCGGCTCGACCCCGACGTGCTCGAGAAATTCCGCGCCACCGGCAAGGGCTGGCAATCGCGGATCAACGCCGAACTGCGAAAAGCGCTCGGAATCTAATCCTGCAGCACGAACCTCGGCCCGGTTCCGGAGACGGCGGCACGGTCGTGCCGGTTGGTGCGCTGGCAGCGCTCGAAGCTCATGCAGCCGCAGCCGATGCACTCGTCCAGCCGCGAACGGGTGCGGGTCAGCAGCGCGATCTTGCCGTCGATCTTGTCACGCATAGACTGGCTGATTCGCCGCCAGTCGGTCACGCTCGGCGTGCGACCCCTGGGCAGGCGGTCCATCGTCTGCTCAATCTCGTCGAGGCCGAGGCCAAGCCGCTGGGCGATCAGGATGAACGACAGGCGCCGGATGTCGGAGCGGCGGAAGCGACGCTGGTTGCCCGAGGTCCGCTCGGAAAAGATCAGCCCCTTGTCGTCGTAGAATCGGATCGCCGAAACGGCGATGCCTGTGCGCTGGGCCAGCGTGCCGATCGGAATCATGTCGTCCTTGTCCATCCTACCGCCCACTCCCGCACCCGTCACTGCGAATATGAAGCCCAATTGAGCTAACGATTCGCCATGAGACGTGCCACTTTTTACACATATTATCCACAGGGTTTCAAACAGCCCGCTGCAATCGCCATTTACACCAGGCTTTCCTGCCCGCTGGCGTCCCCACCGCCTGCCCAGCGCTCGATCGTACGATCGACAGCGAGCGACCCCGGCCAGGTCCGGCACAAGGCCAGGGCATCCTCAGGTGGCCCTTCAGTCCATCGGTGCCAATCCTCGGTCGCGAGGATCAGCGGCATCCGATCGTGCACATCGGCCATCAGCGGCGATCCATCGACCATCACCATCGAATAGGCGTGGCCCCATTCTGCGCTCGGCCGCCACAGTCCGGCCACTGCGAACGGCTGGCCTCCCGGCATCGCATACCAGGTGCGCGTCATCCGACCCCGATCACCTTCGGCCTCGGCCCAGGCGCTCACCGGGATCAGGCAGCGGCGCGCCTCGAAGCTCGCCAGCCAGAAGCCGGTTGTCAGCTTGTCCTCGCGGGCATTGGTGACGGGCTTGGGTTTCAGCGGTTGGCCCTGTCTGCCCTTCAGCACCAGCGGGAAACCCCAGGTCATCGCCCGCGCCTTGCCCTCGGCGAGAACCAGGCCGGGATAGCCGGGATAGACTTCCTCGCCATAGTTCGCGCCGGGCTCGGGGATCGCATGGAACAGCTTTGCGATTTCGTCGGTGGTCTGAGTCATGCGGTAAAGATTGCACATCTGAGTTACAGTCCGGCGTTGCCCGCGACCCAGCAGGCCAGGGCCATCAGCAGGCCGGCGGAGCGGTTTGAGCGGAACAGCGCGAGCGCGTTTTCGCCATCGGCGCGCAGCGACAGCACTTGCCAGGCCAGATGCAGCGTCAGTGGCAGCAATGCCGCCAGGGCAAGCCAATCGGCGCGCAGCAGCCACACGGCAAGCGCCCAGCAGGCCAGCGCGGCAAGGTAGAACGCGGCAACGCCGCCGCGAACGCTATCGCCCAGTCGCAGCGCGCTTGAGCGGATGCCGACCAGCGCGTCGTCCTCGCGGTCCTGCATGGCGTAGATCGTGTCGTAGCCGATCACCCAGAACGCGCTGCCCGCATAGAGCGCGGCGAGCACGGCCAGCCCGTCGCCGCGCAATTCGATCCAGCCGACCAGTGCACCCCATGAGAACACCAGCCCCAGCCACGCCTGCGGCCACCAGGTGATCCGCTTCATGAAGGGATAGGCTGCGACCAGAGCAATGCTTGCCAGCGCCACGAGCTGCGCCTGCCAGTGCAATTGCAACAGCACTGCAAGGCCAATGCAACACAGCAGCAACAGCCACACCCAGGCCGCGCGCCGTGTCACTCGCCCGCTGGCCACGGGACGCGACGCGGTGCGCGCCACCTGCCGGTCGAGATCGACATCGACTAGGTCGTTATAGACGCAGCCCGCTCCGCGCATCGCGATCGAACCGGCGAGCAACCAGGCAATCAGGGTCCAGTGATTCTCTCCGCCCGCCAGGAGTACGCCCCAGGCGCAAGGCCAGAACAGCAGCCACCAACCGATTGGCCGGTCGAACCGAGCAAGCTGGGCAAAATCGCGCAGGCGCTGAGGCAATGCTGCGACCACACCGCGATGTTCGCTGTCGGGGACGATTTCGGCGGACATGGCAGCGGAGATAGCCGCGCAGGTCCTGATCGGCTAGAGCCAAACCCATGCCCGCCACCCCCGCCTGGCCTCCCAAAAGCGCACCGCGCCTGTTTGTCTCGGGTCCGTTGGCCGCAGGAGCCACCGTCAACCTCGAAGGCAATCAGGCTCACTATCTCGCAAGGGTCATGCGCATTGCCGAGGGCGATCCCGTTATCCTTTGCGACGACGCTACCGGCGAATGGCTCGCCAGCGTGGTGCAGACCGGCAAACGCGAGGTGACACTTGCGGTCGAGCGGCAATTGCGCGAACGCGAGACGGTGCCCGATTTCATGCTGTGTGCCGCGCTGCTCAAGAAAGACCGGTTCGACTTGGTGCTGGAAAAAGCGACCGAGCTTGGCGCGGCCCTAATCCAGCCGGTGATCACCCGGCGCTGCGTCGCCGACAAGCTCAACTTGGACCGCGCCCGCACCATTGTCACCGAAGCGGCGGAGCAATGCGCGCGCACCGCGTTGCCCGAGCTTGCCGAACCGGTGAAACTCGACGCATTGCTCCGGGGATGGCCGCAGGACCGCACCCTGTTCTTTGCAGATGAAAGCGGCTGCGAACCGGCGGCCGATGCCTTTACATCCAACCCCGGCCCCGCAGCCCTGCTGGTCGGCCCAGAGGGCGGTTTCGATCAGGCCGAGCGCGCGGCAATCCGCGCCCTGCCGCAAGCCCGCGCGATCACACTCGGCCCGCGAATCCTGCGCGGCGAAACCGCCGCAATCGCCGCCATGGCGGTGTGGATGGCTGTCTCGGGCGACTGGCACAAATAGCTAGCGTTGCTTAGGTTCGTGTCCTAACGCGCGGTGCATGAGCACACGGCAGGCCTCCGAACTCGACGAACTGGTCATCGAAAGTGTGGCCCAGCTGGCCGAGCCGATGGCCGCCGGCGAAAAGCCGCCTGCCCGGTGGCGGATCGGCACCGAGCACGAGAAATTCGTCTATTGCACCAGCGATTGCCACGCTCCGTCCTATGACGAGCCTGACGGCATCCGCGACCTGTTGATGGCGCTGACCGACTACGGCTGGGAACCGGTGTTGGAGGGCGGCAAGGTTATCGCCTTGTCGGGCGAGGCCGGGGCTGTCAGCCTTGAACCTGCCGGCCAGCTCGAACTGTCGGGAGCGCCGCTCGAAAACCTGCACCAGACCTGTGCGGAAACCGGGCGGCACCTCGATCAGGTGAAAGCCATCGGCGCGCGCACCGGCAAGGGTTTTCTCGGGCTGGGCATGTGGCCCGACAAGACCCGCGAAGAGCTGCCGATCATGCCCAAGGGGCGTTATGCGATCATGCTGCGCCACATGCCGCGCGTCGGCAGCATGGGTCTCGACATGATGCTTCGCACCTGCACGATCCAGGTAAACCTCGACTATTCGAGCGAGGCGGACATGGTGAAGAAGTTCCGCGTCGGGCTTGCGCTGCAACCGCTGGCGACCGCGCTGTTCGCCAATTCGCCGTTCACCGAAGGCAAGCCCAACGGCATGCTCTCCTATCGCAGCCACATCTGGTCGGACACCGATCCGGCGCGCACCGGAATGCTGCCGTTCGTGTTCAACGAGGGCTTCGGCTATGAACGCTACGTCGAATACATGCTCGACGTGCCGATGTATTTCGTGTTCCGCGACGGCAAATATATCGACGCCGCGGGTCAGTCATTCCGCGATTTTCTCGCAGGCAAGCTGCCCGCGCTGCCCGGCGAGCGACCCACCATCAGCGACTGGACCGATCACCTTTCCACCGCTTTCCCCGAAGTGCGATTGAAGAGCTTCCTCGAAATGCGCGGCGCCGATGGTGGCCCATGGAACCGGATATGCGCCCTGCCCGCGCTGTGGGTGGGCTTGCTCTACGACCAGACCGCGCTCGATGCTGCTTGGGATCTGGTCAAGGACTGGGACATGGAAGGGCGCGAGGCGCTGCGCAACGCCGTTCCGAAACTGGCGCTCGATGCGCCGCTTCCCGGCGGCGGAATCCTGAAGGACATCGCGGCCGAGGTTCTGGAAATCGCGCGCAGCGGGCTGGCGGCACGCGCGCGGCTCAATTCGAGCGGCGATAACGAAACGGGGTTCCTCGATCCGCTGCACGAGATCGTGGCGAGCGGGCGAGTGCCAGCGCAGCGCCTGCTCGATCTCTATAACGGCGAATGGCAGCATGACCTCTCGCGCATCTATGCGGAGAAGAGCTTTTGAGTACCGTCGTCATCATCGGCCATTTCCGGCTACCGCCTGAAAGCCTTGATGCCGCGCGCGAACTGATGGCGCGGGTAGTTGCCGCAACGCGTGCGGAGCCGGGCTGCGTCAAATATGCCTATGCACCCGAGCCGGGCGATCCCGGCCTGATCCACGTCAGCGAGGTATGGGACAGCCAGGCTGCGCTCGATGCGCATTTCGCCTCGGCGCACATGAAACAGTGGCAGGAAGATCGCGCCGGGCTGGGCATGAGCGAGCGCGAGATCACTTCCTATGCGGTGAGTGGTTCGAAGACCCTCTGACCAAGGCACCACCGTCACCCTGAACTTGGTTCAGGGTCCATTTTCTGACTTACAATGTCACAAGTCCATAGATGCTGAAATAAGTTCAGCATGACGATGTTGGCCTATTCCGCCGGTTGCAACTGCGCCCCGCGCCCGCCGCGCATTTGGCCGAGCCGCGACAGTGTGCTCGGGATCAGCGCGTTCTTACCCATCCAGGCATGATAGTCGCGATACTTGGCATCCTCGGCGAGCAGGTGCTTTTCCTCGGTCTTCGCGCGCCAGAAATAGACCGCGCTGACCAGACCCATCACGAATGTGTTGCGGATCATGTCGACCATCGAACCGTTCGTCACCAGGAAAGGCAGAGTGCCCAGCCACCAGAACAGGTTCTTGGAAAGGTAGGCGGGATGGCGCGTGAAACGGTACGGGCCGTTCGTCAGGACCCCGCGATAGGTCAGGTTCGAAAAGCGCAGGCCGAAGATCATCGTCGCCCAAGCATAGACGCCGGTGAGGAACACCAGCATGGCACCCCAGACCCACAGCACGGGCGGATAGTCCGCCAGCCAGTACGCCCAGTCCGACGTTGCATGGTGATAGAATAGCGGCCCGCCATCGCTCATCAGGATGAACGGCGGGTAGCACATCAGCGCCGCGAGCCAGCCCGCCAGGTGAGGATTGGCGCTGCGGATGTGGGCGTCGAGCGGCCTGATCGTCAGCAGGTAACCGACCATCGCCAGTTGCACGTCGATCACGAACAGCAATTCGATCAACCCGGTTGCCAGCCGCACCGGATCACTGGTCACGCCAGCAAGGTCGAGATTGACCACGAACGCGAAGCCGCCCGGCAGGATCGAGATCATGAAGGCAGTGAAAAACCCTTTCACGGCCCAGGAGCGAAGGTGCCCCTTCACCATTTCAGAGCCATAGGCCTCGCGACCGATCAGCATTGCGCCAAAATGCCAGGCGCCGTCACGCGGCTTGACAAGATAGCGATCGAGCCAGCGCACATAGGGCACCGAAAGTATGACCATCGGCACCAGGCAGAATGCCAGCACTTCCATCGCGAACAGGTAATCGCCGTCCCAATACCAGCGCGCCACGCAATAGAGGAAGGCGATCATCGCCCAGGTCGCCCACAGCCCGGCGATCTTGGTGATCGAGACGAAGCGCGAAGGCGCATCGCTTTGCTTGCGGGACCAGTCGATCCCTGTCGAGGCGCGGCGATGCACCTTGTCGATCAGCAGCGACCAGGCCACCATCGGCACCGAGGTGAAAAGCAAGGTCGCAAGGGCGCATAAGGGCCGGACAACGGCGCGCGCGGTCCGGGCAAGCCGAGGCTTTCCCCCACTCCCGCCCAGTTGCGGCACACCAGAAGCCAGAACAGCAGCCCGGCAAGGCCGGCTAGCCCGACGCCCGACGAAACGTCGCTAGCGGGCCTGCGGATGGGGGCTGGCACGGCATTGCTCATGCCAGTGGCCTTAACGGACAATGGTTAAGGGCGATGTAACGCTTGGACGCGTCGCGACAGGCGGATTTACTCAGCGGAAGGCGGTGATCCGTCCGCTGTCGTCCAGCACATAAAGCGTCTGGCTCGCCACCACCGGCGCGAGCGAAACCGATGCGCCCAGCTCGGCAAATTGCGTCAGTTCGCCCGATGCGGGGTCGGCGAAGGCCAGCTCGCCGCGCGAATTGGCGACCCACAGGCGGTTGCCCGCCAGCACCGGCCCGACCCAGAACACCGGTTTCTTTTTCTTCTTCTCGTTCTTGTAGCGCATCAGCTGCTTGAGCCAGCGGACCTTGCCGCTCGAGCGCGCGATCGCCAGCAATTCGGCATCGTCGGTCAGCGTGAACACCCAGTCGCCTGCCACCGAAGGCGTTGAAATGCCCGCAAGGTTGAGCTCCCAGATGCGCTGGCCGGTGACCAGATCGTAGGCGGCCATGCGCCCGCCTTGCCCGAGCGCGTAAACCCGGCCGCGATCGATGATCGGATCGGCATCGACATCGGTGAGGCTGCCGACTTCGGTGGAGATCGAGGTGCGCGCCAGCGCGTCGGACCAGAGGATGCGGCCGTTCTCATAACGATAGGCCGTCAGCTCGCCCGAAGAGTAGCCCGCAATCACCGTGCCCTGCCCGGCTGCAGGAGCGGCAACGCCGAACACGCCGGCCGCCCCGATCGAGCCCGATTCTCCCCACAACTGCGCGCCGTCGACGGCATTAAGCGCGTGGATCTCGTTGTTCTGCGTCATCACGTAGACGGCATTGAAGGCAATCGTCGGCGAACCGCGAAGCGGCCCGGCGGGCTTCACCTTCCAGACCTGCTTGCCGCTGTCGGCCTCGAGTGCCGCGACGTCGCCAAATCCGGTCGCGACATAGACCCGGCCATTGTCGAAGCTGACGCCGCCGCCGAACACGGTGTTCTCGCCGTCGCCCGAAACCGCCAGGCTCGTCGACCACAGCTTCGCGCCATTGGCCGCGCTGAAAGCCGTGACCATGCCATCGGTGCCCATCGCATAGACCGTGCCCCCGGCGACAACCGGCGCAGCGGCCAGCCGCTGCTTCTTGCTCGAGCCGGAAATTGCGGCGGTCCATACACGCGTCGGCGAAGCCGCAAGTGCAAGGTGTCCGTAGGCCTTGCTCGCGGTTCCGCCCGGCTGCGCCCAGTCGGCATTGGCCTCATCAGGCGGCAGGACGACCGAAACGCCCGCCAGCTCTGGATCGACCCGCGCGCCGGATTCGATACGCGAGAGGATCGGGATGCGCTCGCCCACGGTCGGTGTCTTGGGCCCGCCCTTGCCGCCGAACACGCCGCAACCGGCAAGGCTCGCGGCAAGCAGCGCAGCCAGGGCCAGGGCCAGGCGCGTCGAAACATTGGCACGGATCATCAAGAACTCCCGAATTTTTTTATCGTCACGGTGCGGCTGGCACTGGCGGCGCCGGGCCATCCGAACCTTCGCCGTTCTCGCCAATCTCGGCATCGAGCGTATCGACCCCGAGCAGCCCTGCAAGCTGTCGCGACCGGCCCCTAAGCGAGCTCGGCACTTCCTTGTCGCGGGCAATCTGGGCAAAAAGTGGCCCGGCAAGGTCATTCTTGCCCTGTTCGAGATAGGCCATGCCGAGCATCTCGCCGGCAACGCCGAACCACGCGTTGCCCGGAACCGCGAGCGGCTTCAGACGGTCGATCACGTCCTGCGGCTTCAATTCGTCGAAGCGCAGAGCGACATAGCGCACCTTGGCAAGATCGCGCATCGGCTGCGGTGCGTCACTGTCAGCGGCGACCTGCTCGTAGATGCCGACCGCTTCGCCGGGCTTGCCTAGTTCGATGGCGAGGCCCGCGCGCAGCAGCGCCGCCGAGGTTGCAGACGCCGAGCCTTCATCGGCCGCCAGTGCCTGAAGCTCGTCATAGGCACCCTTGAGATTGCCCGCCTGCAGCTCGTCGAGCGCGACCACGAATTGCTCGCTGCGCTCATCGGCGGCAGCTTGCCGGTGCTCGTGCCAGAACAGGTATCCTGCCAGAGCGACTAGGCCAATCACCACGCCAGCCAGCAAAGGCTTGCCGTAGGTTCTGAAAAAGCCCTCGAACTGGTCCTGGCGCAGGGCATCGTCGACCTCGCGCAGGAAGGTTTCCTGCTCGGCTTCGGCCTTCTTGCGGTTTCGCTCGTCTGCGCTGTCAGTGGTTGATGGTGGCAGGGCCAATTGGGGGCCTTTGATTGGTTAAGACTGGCGCGCTGTGTAGAGCGCGATTGCCAATTCGCCAAGTGCGCTTGAATGTGGGACTAGCTGAACTCATCCCAGCTCCACCCGCCCCGATGCGCTGGCATAGAGCCTGCGATAGGCGGCGATCATGTTTGCTTCGTCATAACACGCCACCGCCTTGTCGCGATTGGCCGCCCCGATCCGCTTACGCAGCGCCTCGTCGAGGGCCAGCGTCTCGATCGCCTGTGACAGCGCACCCTCGTCTCCAGGCCGGGAAATGAAAGGCTGGTTTTCGTCCGCAACCATGCCCGCAACATCACCGACCGCAGGGGCGGCGACCGGCAGGCCCGCAGCCATCGCCTCGACCACAGAGATCGGGAACTGCTCGCTGTCCGACGACAGCGCGAATATGTCGAACAGGCCAACTGCCGTCGCAGGATCGGCGACAAATCCCGGCAGGTGGACGCGGTGCGCCACGCCCAGCCGGATCGCTTCGGCGCGGATCGTCTCGCGCTCAGGACCTTCGCCCGCGATCACAAGCTGCCACGGTTCGGGCAGGTCGGCGCAAGCGCGCACCAGCCGGGGCAGGTTCTTGACCGCGCGCAGCCCCGCGAGAGTACCGACCCAGCGCTCGCCCGGTCGCTTGACGATACGCGGCAAGGCATCGGGCTTGGGGCGCTTGGCATAGCGCGCCGTATCGATCCCGTTTTCGATAAGGTGGACGCGGCCACGCGGCTGGTGCCAGACGCCGAGCGCGATCGCCTCGAGCCGCCGCGACGGCACCAGCAGCCCTGCGCTGCGCGCAAGGGCAATGCGGCGATACCAGTTGCGCGATGGCTTGAGCCGCGCCGCCTCGTCCTGGTTGAAGCCATCCTCGTGGTGGACCAGCGCGGGCAGCGACAGGGTATCGCGGAACACCGAATGGGCGAGGACCGCATCCATAGCGCCCCAGTTGTAGCTGAGCACCAGATCGAAATGCTGCATCGCGCGCGCCAGCCGCAGCAGCCGCGCCGGGCGCGGTTTGCCGGCAAGCGGCTCGAAATCGGTGGGATAGGCGACCTCGATCACGGGATCGATGGCGGATGCTGCGCCAAGCGCATCGGGAACGGCGGACACCACGGTATGGCGCACTGCGGGGCCGAACACGTTCATCAGCCTTGCCGCGCGCAGTTCCTTGCCGCCCGGCTGGAAGGTCGAATGAAGGTGCAGGATTTGCATTGCGACTGCGCCTCAGGCGACTTTCGCCAGCAGCCGTTCGATCCCGGCGGCGCATTCCGGCTCGGTCAGAAGCGGCGCATGGCCGACACCCGGCACGGTCACGGCCTCGACATTGTGCAGCCTAGCCATAATTTCATCGCAGTTCGCGGCGGAAAACAGGTCCGACACCTCTCCGCGCAGGATCAGCACCGGGATATTGGCCATTGCATCGATTGCCGGCATCAGGTCGGGCTGGTTATCGAAATCGACTTTCGCGAAGGCCTCGGCGATCTTCATGTCATAATCGAAGACGATGCGCCCGTTGCTGGTGAGGCTCATCGTGCGCTTGGCCATCGCGATCCAGTCGGCCAGCTCGAAATGGGGATGCGCGACCTGCTGGCTCTCTTCCAGCGCACGCGCGGCATGGACCCAGGTCGCAAAACTGCGCCCCTGTCCGGCATAGGACAGGATACGGTCCAGCCCGGCGCGCTCCAGCCGGGTGCCGATGTCGTTGAGCACCACGCCGGCCAGCCGTTCGTGGGCCTTCATCGCGATCAGCATGGTCATCAGCCCGCCCATCGAAGTGCCTATCGAAACGAAACGGGAAACGCCGAGCTTCTCAAGCAGAAGATTGACATCGCCGACATATTGGATCGGATTATAACTGTCTGCATCCCTTGCATATTCGCTGTCGCCGCGACCGCGCATGTCGGGCACGATCGCGCGCCATTCGCCCGCGATCCGCTCGGCCAGACCGGCAAAGTCGCGGGCATTGCGGGTGAGGCCGTGGAGGCACAGCACCGGCGGACGATCGGACCGCCCCGGATAGTCACGGTAATGCAGTTCCAGCCCATCCTTGCTGGTCCAGCTACCCTCGGTGAAGTCCGCCATTGCTACCCCTGATTGCCGTCCCGCTTGCGCGCGGCACCTTGCGTCCCCACTATCGCTGGATGAAGGGCCAACCGCAAGCCGCGACCTATCGCGCCGATCCCCGGATCGCAACGCTGGCGGACTGGCTCGCCGATCCGGTCGAGGCGGCGGATTTTCCAAGTCGCACGCTGCGCTTCAGGAACGATCGCGCTGCCGGGACGGTCGACCTCGATGGCCTGACCGACGATGCCTGGATCGCGCATTTCGGTCGGTTCGAGCCTCTGCCCGACAACCTGCCGCAGCCGCTGGCGCTTCGCTATCACGGCCACCAGTTCAGGGTCTACAACCCCGACATCGGCGACGGGCGCGGCTTTCTTTTTGCTCAACTGCGTGAACATTCCGAGGTGAAGGGGGCGGGCCGCCTGCTCGATCTTGGCACCAAAGGATCCGGGCGCACTCCGTGGAGCCGCGATGGCGACGGGCGGCTGACCCTGAAGGGCGCGGTTCGCGAGATTCTCGCGACCGAGATGCTCGAGGCGCTCGGCGTCAATACCAGTAAGACCTTCTCGGTGGTCGAGACCGGCGAGCAATTGTGGCGCGGCGACGAGCCTTCCCCCACCCGCTCGGCGGCGCTGGTGCGCCTGTCGCACGGCCATATCCGCATCGGCAGTTTCCAGCGGCTCTCTGTCATCGAGGAGCGCGATCACCTGTCCGAACTCGTCGCATACTGCCTCGAAACTTACCCCGGCCCGGCTGCGCCCGACGATGCTCCGGGTCGCGACGAGCCTGCCGTTATCCTGCTGCATCAGGTGGTCGAGCGGTTGGCGCGACTGGCGGCAAGCTATATGGCGGCAGGCTTCGTCCACGGCGTGCTCAACACTGACAACATGAACATTTCGGGCGAGAGCTTCGACTATGGCCCATGGCGCTGGCTGCCGCAGTGGGATCCCGCCTTTACGGCCGCCTATTTTGACCATTCGGGCCTCTACGCCTTCGGTCGCCAGCCCGCCGCGATCCAGTGGAACTGCGCGCAACTGGCGATGGCGCTGCGCCCGATCGCCTCGGGCGACGATCCGCTGGTTGCCGCCGTCGATCGTTTCGGCGCGATCTATCGCGAGGCCATGGCGGGGCATTTTCTGTGGCGGCTCGGGCTCGTGCCGCAAGGGCCGGGCGAGGACGCAAAGCTGATCGGAGCCGCCGAAACCACCATGCGCGAGGCAGGGCTTGGACCGGACCGGTTTTTCTTCGATCATCGCGGCGGCCGCAATGCGCCCCCAGGCGAGTTCGGCGATCTGTTGGGCAGCTTCGAATCGGCGCCCGGTGCGACCGCAAATCCGGTTTGGGCCGGAGCAGATGCTCCCAACCTCTACATCGACGAGGTCGAGCGGATATGGGCCGCAATCGATCAAGACGACGACTGGACTGCGCTTAACCAGAAAGTCGCAGCAATCCGGGAGTTCGGAGCAGCTTTGGGACCGCGACCGAAAGGCCCGAATTAACCATTTCGCTAGACGTCGAAGGTAGAACATTCATGACAAAGAGATCCTTACCCGGACCATAGCGAACTGAACGGACCCCATCGGCCCATGAATGCCATCACTCCCACCCAGACCAAACCGGCTGATGGCAATGCCCGCCAGGGCGATGCGCCGGAAGTGATCGTGTCCTACGAGCCTGCGACTGGCGAGGAGCTGTGGCGCGGTCGGGTCAGCGACATCGATACCGCGGTGAAGACCGCGCGCCGGGCATTCCCGGCATGGGCCGCGCAGCCGCTTGCGGTTCGTATGGAACTTATGCGCCGGTTCGCCAACGAGGTCCGCAAGGATTTCGAAAAACTGGCCGACACCATATCGCGCGAGACCGGCAAGCCCTTGTGGGAGGCCAACGCCGAGGTCGAGAACGTCATCAACAAGGTCGAGCTTTCGATCCGCGCCTACGCGGACCGGACCGCTCAGCGCAAGCTCGACAGCGCGATCCAGGGCATGATGGCGGTGCGGCACAAGCCGCATGGCGTCATGGCTGTGCTCGGACCCTACAACATGCCCGCGCACCTGCCCAATTCGCACATCGTGCCGGCGCTGATCGCTGGCAATACCGTGGTGCTCAAACCCAGCGAGAAAGCTCCCGCGAGCGGCGAACTGCTGGCGCGCTGCTAACCGTGCCGGCATCTCGGCCGCCGTCATCCAATGCGTGTTCGGCGGGCCGGAACAGGGCCAGGAGCTGGTCCGCCACGAAGGCGTCAACGGCGTGCTGTTCACCGGTTCCGCCAAGAGCGGCGTTGCCATCGCCCGCAAGCTGGCCGCGCGTCCCGACAAGCTGCTGACGCTCGAAATGGGCGGAAACAACCCAATCGTGATGTGGGATACGCCCAAGATCACCGATGCCGCCGCGCTGATCGTGCAGTCGGCCTTCGCCAGCGCCGGACAGCGCTGCACGGCGGCCCGCCGGCTGATCATCAAGGAATCGATGTACGATCCGATAATGGCCGAGGTGAAGAGCCTTGCCGACCGCATCATCTTCGGCGCGCCGTTCGACGAGCCGGCTCCGTTCATGGGGCCGATGATCGACAATTTTGCCGCTGACGGCCTGACCGACAGTTTCTTCTATCTGCTCAGCCACGGCGGAAAGGCGATCAAGCACCTAGTGCGGCCAGACGAGAAGAAGCCGTTCCTGTCGCCCGCGATCATCGACATGACGGCGATGAAGGACCGACCCGATGTCGAACTGTTCGGGCCGATCCTGCAAGTCATAAAGGTCAACGATCTCGACCAGGCGATCAGCGAAGCCAACAATACCCGCTTCGGTCTGGTTGCCTCGATGATCGGTGGCCAGCCGCAGGAATACAACCGCTTCTGGGCCAACGTGCGCGCCGGCATCGTCAACTGGAACCGCCCGACGATCAGCCCTTCACATGCCGCGCCGATTGGCGGCATCGGCCTGTCGGGCAATCACCGCCCCTACGGGCACTACGCGGCGGACTATTGCGCCTATCCGGTGGCATCGGGCGAGGCCGAACAGCCGCGCGCGGCAATCGGCATCGGGCTGAAGTAATTCGCGGCAAGAAGAAGGGTGCTCCCGACTAGCGGAAGCACCCCCGGAACGATGCGCAATTAGCAACACCGCGCCTTACGCCCGTCGCGTCGCCGTTCGCGCCGGGACCTGACCATCCTTTCGAGTCGCAAAGGGAGCAAGCGACTGGCCGGACTGCTGTGTTCAGATTTAGCGGGGGTTGGCTGAACTGAAAGCGACGCGCTCGATGTGGCCCGTTCAGGAAACATCGGACTAATATTACAATCTAAAAAGATTGGTTAATCTGCTATCCGCCAGCCTAGCTGTTCGCCGGCGTGGAACGGCACCAGTTCAGTGCCGCTGGCGTCGAGCCTCTCAGGCACTTCAAATGAATCGCGCCGCAGGGTCACCGTGCCTTGATTAAGCGGCAGGCCATAAAAACGCGGTCCATTTTCCGATGCAAAGGCCTCGAACCTGTCGAGCGCATGCTCTTCGCCGAAGACCGCGACATAGCTTTCCAGCGCAAAGGGTGCGTTGAAGATGCCCGCGCAGCCGCAAGCCGATTCCTTGGCAGAGCGCGCATGCGGCGCCGAATCGGTGCCAAGGAAGAATTTCGCCGAGCCGGAAGTTGCCGCCTTGCGCAGCGCCAGCCGATGATGTTCGCGCTTGGCGACCGGCAGGCAATACATATGCGGCCTGATACCACCCGCGAACATCGCGTTGCGATTGATATGGAGGTGCTGCGGGGTGATCGTTGCCGCGACGTTTTCTCCCGAAATTGCAACGAATTCGGCCGCCTCGGCAGTGGTAATATGCTCGAACACCAGCTTGAGGCCGGGCATCTCGCGAATCAGCGGAGCCAATGTGCGCTCGATGAACACGGCCTCGCGGTCGAACACGTCGATATCGGGATCGGTCGCTTCGCCGTGGACGCACAGCGGCAAGCCGATCTTCTCCATCCGCTCTAGCACCGCTCGGATCGCAGCGATCTGCGTCACGCCATGCGTTGAATTGGTGGTCGCATGCGCCGGGTATAGCTTGGCGGCGGTGAACACGCCCTCGGTCGCGCCGCGCTCGATCTCATCGGGATCGCTCGCATCGGTGAGATAGCAGGTCATCAGCGGCGTGAAGTCCATGCCCTGGGGCAGCGCAGTCATGATGCGGTCGCGATAGGCCGCGACCTCCGCCACCGACACCGCCGGCGGCGACAGGTTGGGCATGACGATAGCCCGCGCGAACTGGCGCGCGGTGAATGGCAACACGCCCGCCAGCACTGGCCCGTCGCGCAAGTGCACGTGCCAGTCGTCGGGCCTGCGAATAGTGAGGCTATCGGGAACGGTCATCGCCCAACCCTATAAGCACCCGTAGCCAGTGCGTCAGCGGAAATTGCCTGACCAGGCAAAATCGCTCACAGGCTTGCGCCCGCTAGGCTTCTCGCGTTGCTGAAGCACCTCGGAAAGCTTCTCCTTCGGCCCCAGAATACCGATAACGAAGGCAGCCTCGAGCCGGTAGTCGTCAGGAATGGCGAGCTCGCGCTTCGCGAGCTCGAACTTCACGCCCGACATCGCATGGGCATAATATCCCATTGCGGTTGCCTGCAGCGCGGCCAGCACCCATGCCGCGCCAGCATCGAAGCTGTGCGAGTGGTTGGGCGAGGCCGTGCTGTCGTCCTTGCGCTGGAGGATGTCGGACACCACGAATACCAGCACCGAGGCGTCCTTCGCCCAGTCGCGGTTGAAATCGACCAACAGGTTGAGGAACCGGTCCCAGTTATCATCGCCGCGATGGGCATAGAGAAACCGCCAAGGCTGGACATTGAACGCCGAGGGAGCCCAGCCCGCAGCCTCGAATATCAGGTCGAGATCGGCCTGCGGCACCGCGCTCTCAACGAAAGAGCGCGGCGACCAGCGGTCGACGATCACGTCCAGCACTTCGGGATTGGCCCCGTCGCGTTCGATCATCAATTATTCTCCGGTTTTGTTTGGCGAGGGCGTCAATTTACACCGTATCGACCATTATGATCTCGCTGTCCTCAAGTGCTTCGAGAGTGAAACCATCGAGCGCGGTGATGGCTGCGCCGTCGCGCGCGGCCACTTCCACTCCGTCGATCTTCACGCGACCGGTCGCGGGCACGAGATAGGCATGGCGCGCGGGATCGGTCACATAGGTCACGCTCTCGCCCGCCTTTAGGCTTGCGCCGAGCACGCGTGCATTGGCGCGGATCGGCAACGCATCGTCGTCGCCCTCCATTCCAGACGCCAGCGTAACGAACCGTCCCGAACGGTCTCCCTTTGGAAACGGCCGCGCGCCCCAGCCGGGTTCGCCGCCGCGATCATCGGGAATGATCCAGATCTGGAACAGCCGCGTCTCCTCGTCCTCAAGATTGTATTCGGAATGGCGGATGCCGGTGCCGGCGCTCATCACCTGAACGTCGCCAGCCTCGGTCCGGCCCTCGTTGCCGAGGCTGTCGCGGTGGGTGATCGCGCCTTCGCGCACATAGGTCACGATCTCCATGTCGCTGTGCGGATGCGTCGGAAAGCCGCTCTTGGGCGCGATGGCATCGTCGTTCCAGAGGCGCAGCGCGCCCCAGTGGACCCGGTCAGGATCGTGGTAATCAGCAAAGGAGAAGTGATGGCGCGCGTTGAGCCAGCCGTGATTGGCGGCGCCGAGGCTGGCGAAAGGGCGGATATCGATCATGTGGTTGGTCCTCCGATAATTGGGGAGAAGGCGTTGATCCTAATGTGGGGACGGCTCGGCCGATCACAATCAACGCCATCTCCGGTTACAGTCATCGGAATTGGCGAACAGTTGCAAAGGCACGCGATGTCCCCCACCTGACCAGCATGACCGCGACCCGCCTGTTCGACCGCGCCGTGTTGCGGATCTCGCCCCGCGAACCGGGCGAGGACGTGTTCGATTTCCTGCAGGGGCTCGTCACCAATGACGTGGCAGGCGCGCTTCCCGTTTGGGCGGCGCTGCTGAGCCCGCAGGGAAAGGTGCTGTACGACTTTCTGGTCTGGCGTGAGGGTGACCACGCGCTGATCGACTGCGAGGCCGAATCCGCCGAGGCGCTGGCAAAGCGGCTTTCGCTCTATCGCCTGCGCCGACCGATCGACATTGTCCGCGACGCCGAGGTGGCGGTCCACTGGCGCTCCGAATCGCACGGCAACGACCCTCGCCTGCCTGCCCTCGGCCAGCGCTGGCTCGCCCCCTCAAGCGATGACGACAAGAGCGCCGACGCGGCCTGGCGCAGGCACCGCCTTTCGCTGGGCGTACCCGAAGGCCGCGCCGAACTGGGCAGCGATGCGACTCTGTGGCTCGAATGCAATGCTGCCGAACTGAACGGCGTCAGCTTCACCAAGGGCTGCTACATTGGCCAGGAAAACACCGCGCGGATGAACTGGCGGCAGAAGGTCAATCGCCGCCTGATCGTGGTGCCGCTCGATGCGTCCAATCCCGCCCGCCAGCGCGTCGCCTATCCCGAACTTGGGCTTGCGGTGGATCACTTGCGGATCGAGGACATCAAGCCGGAATGGCGGCCGGCCTGGCTCGCATAATCTTGAGCCTCAGGCCGCCATGCGCGGCTTGCTTGCGTCGCAATCCTCATCGGGATCGTCGCCACACGGATCGAGCGCGATCTCGAACCGGCGGCTTGGAGCATCCGCGCCGCGCCCTAGACTGAACCGCCGCGACGTGCCGGGAATCGAACGAAAGCCCGCCTTTTCCAGCACCCGGCCCGAAGCCGGATTGTCGACGAAGTGGCTGGCGACGACCCGCTTGTGACCGAGCGCGCGGGCAACCGAAAGCACTGCGCGCACCGCTTCGGTAGCGAAGCCGCGGCCCCAGTGATCGCGCGCGATCCAGTAACCCAGTTCGACGTCGTCACCGTCGTGCCCCAAA
This sequence comes from Novosphingobium sp. Chol11, assembly GCA_945906005.1. Taxonomy (GTDB): domain Bacteria; phylum Pseudomonadota; class Alphaproteobacteria; order Sphingomonadales; family Sphingomonadaceae; genus Novosphingobium. The sequence goes on from CAMDQY010000030.1 coordinate 17,788, forward strand.
CCGGCACAACCGATCAGCAAGGCACCCTTCGCGCCCGGAAGGGTGACGAAGAAGCTGGGCAGCCCGGTTTCCTCCACCCTCGCGGCGAATTCGCGGGCGTGTTCGGGGGTGTAGGGCCACGGAGCTCGCGCGAGATTGCGCACGATCGCCTCGTCACGAATCAGCCCGAACAGCTCGCGCCAATCCTCGGGCCAGCCGGGTCTCAGAAACAGCCTTTCGCTGCGAATGAACATGACTTCTCTCCACTCATTCGCCCCGTACCGCGCCGCTACAAGCACGATGTTACAGGGCTATTACGCACCGGCGGAGCGTCTTTCGACGAAGCCCGCCTGATGCGCGACTAAGAGAGGGAATTAAAAAAGGGAGACGGGTCTGGCCCCTCTCCCTCTCGTTTTCCGGTCAATCGACCGGAAGGGGCCATCCCGTGAGGACAGCCCGTTATCGACTATCCGGTTATTCGGCTGCCTGTGCCATCATATCGACCGATACGTATTTGCGGCCAAGCTTGCCCTTGTGGAATCGCACGCGGCCCTGCGCGAGCGCGAACAGCGTGTGATCCCGGCCGAGGCCAACGTTGACGCCCGGATAAACGCGGGTGCCGCGTTGGCGAATGATGATGTTGCCACCGATCACGTTCTCGCCGCCGAACTTCTTCACGCCAAGGCGCTTGCTCTGCGAATCGCGACCGTTACGCGACGAGCCGCCTGCTTTCTTATGTGCCATCTCGTGCTACTCCGGGCTCTTATTCAGCGCTGTCTTCGGCGGGCTTGTCCGCGGTCGCGGCAGATGCCTTCTTGGGCGCGGATTTCTTTTCCTCGCCCACGGCAAGGATACGCAGCAGGGTCATCTGCTGGCGATGACCGATCTTGCGGCGATAGTTGTGCCGACGGCGCTTCTTGAAGACCACGACCTTTTCGGACTTGGCCTGCGCGATGATTTCGGCCGAAACCAGAACCTTGGCGATATCGGCAACGGCGCCGTCCTCGCCCGCGAGCAGAACG
>CAMDQY010000031.1 GCA_945906005.1 Novosphingobium sp. Chol11
GCTGGTGACAGGGCTACTGCGTACCTGCCCGATTTACAGCCTCATCGGCGTCAACACTTGTCCGAGGCCATAGGTTGGATCAGACCGCCGAAGTTTTCGGGCGTGGCGAGGTATAACCTGTGCCAGCCCCGGCCGACTTCTTGTCCATCGCCTTCTTGACGAAATAGCCGCCCGCGGTCAGCCCGATGAGCACTGGCAGCGAAAGACGCCTGAGCGCGGTTGCCGGAAGGATACCAGCGGCGGCGCCGAACGGACCGCTCACGCCGCTGGTATGTTCCGCGATCTTCGAGCCTGCGACTGCGCCTATAATCTTGCCGATCATGTCATTCTCCTTTTCCCAGCGATCTAACTCATCGCCGCGCGGTCCGGTTGCCCTGAACTGACGGAAAGAGGGTCTGGCGGGTTGAGAAACGGGCAAAAAGACTCCATAGCCCGCTGCCATGCATGACATCCGCCAAATCCGCGAAAATCCTGAAGGCTTCGACGAAGGGCTTGCCCGGCGTGGTCTGGACCCGCAAGGCGCTCGCCTGATCGCACTGGACGAGCTGCGCCGCGAAGTGTCGACGCAGATGCAGGAAGCGCAGGCCCGCCGAAACGAAGCCAGCAAGGCGATCGGCGCGTCTATCGGCAAGGGTGACACCGCGACTGCCGACGCGCTGAAGGCGGAAGTTACCACGCTCAAGGAAACGCTTCCCGCGCTGGAGGAAAAGGAGCGGCTGCTGGGTACGGAACTTGACCAGTTTCTCGCCGCGCTGCCAAACCTGCCACTGCCCGAAGTGCCCGATGGCGCGGGCGAGGACGAGAACATCGCGGTCGCCCGCTGGGGAACCCCGCGCGTGTTCGATTTCACGCCGCAGGAACACGCCGATCTCGGCCCGGCGCTGGGGCTGGATTTCGAAACCGGCGCGATGATCTCGGGGGCGCGATTCACCTTTCTCAAAGGCGGAATGGCGCGCCTGCACCGCGCGCTGGCGCAGTTCATGCTCGACATGCAGACCGCCACCAATGGCTACATGGAATGCAATCCGCCGATCCTCGTTCGCGAACAGTCGCTGTTCGGCACCGGCCAGCTGCCGAAGTTCGGCGAGGATTCGTTCCAGACCACCGATGGCCGCTGGCTGATCCCCACCGCCGAAGTCTCGCTGACCAATTCGGTGCACGAACAGATCCTCGACGAAATGGCCCTGCCCCTCCGCATGACCGCTCTCACCCCCTGCTTTCGCTCCGAGGCAGGCGCGGCGGGCAAGGACACGCGCGGCTTCATCCGCCAGCACCAGTTCGAAAAGGTCGAGCTCGTCACAGTCTGCACGCCCGAACAGGCCGAGGCCGAGCATGCAAAAATGCTCGCTTGCGCCGAATCGATCCTCCAGGCACTCGACCTGCCCTATCGCACCATGCTGTTGTGTGCAGGCGACATGGGCGCGACGGCGCGCAAGACCTTCGATCTCGAGGTCTGGCTGCCGGGGCAACAGGCCTACCGCGAGATTTCCAGTGTCTCGCAATGCGGCGACTATCAGGCGCGGCGGATGAACGCGCGCTATCGTCCGGCGAATTCGAAAAAGACCGAATTCGTTCACACGCTCAACGGTTCGGGTCTCGCGGTCGGTCGCACGCTCGTGGCGGTGCTTGAGAATTACCAGCAGGCGGATGGGACGGTCGAAGTTCCAAAAGCGCTCGCGCCTTATATGGGCGGGATCACAAAACTGGTTCCACTGTAACTTTCCGTTCGCCCTGAGTTTGTTGAAGGGCTGTTCTTGCTTGAAGAAAGACAGGGCTTCGACAGGCTCAGCCCGAACGGATATTTGGAGCAATTAGGCATAGTGCGCATCCTCATCACCAACGACGACGGCATCGGCGCACCGGGCATCTATGTCCTCGAAAAGATCGCAGCGCAGCTCAGCGACGATATCTGGATCGTTGCCCCGGCCGAGGAACAGTCAGGCGCGGGCCATTCGCTCACCCTCACCCGTCCGATCCGGCTGCGCCAGCATGCCGAGAAGCGCTTCTCGGTCAGCGGCACGCCGACCGATGCCGTAACCATGGCGCTCAAGAAGGTGCTGCCCGAACCGCCCGACCTGATCCTTTCGGGGGTCAATCGCGGCGCGAACCTTGGCGACGACGTGACCTATTCGGGCACCGTTGCGGCCGCCATGGAAGGCGCGCTCGCAGGAGTGCGCTCGATCGCGCTGAGCCAGGTCTATTCGCACGAAGAAAGCGGCGACCGGGTCTCGTTCGATGCGGCCGAGGAATGGGGTGCGAAAGTTATCAGACCTCTTGTCGACCTTCCGTTTGCGTCGCGAACGCTGATTAATGTAAACTTTCCACCGCTGCGCGCGGTAGATGTCAGGGGAATTCGCGTGGTTAGACAGGGGTTTCACGACTACTCACGAGGGTCGCTGGTCGAGAATGTCGATCCGCGCGGCTTTGCGTATTTCTGGTTCGGCCTGCATGCGGCTGAGCAGACGGCGGGGCACGAGACCGACCTTGAGGTGATTGCCGATGGCTTTATCTCGGTGACGCCGTTGCAGCTTGACCTCACACACTATCCCTCGCTCGATGCACTTGCAGGGCGTTACACCTGATGAGGCGCGGGCCGCTCCTGGCGCTGGCCGCGCTACTACTTGCTCCTGCAAGCGCCTGGGCGCTGCCGCCCGAGCAGGAGAGCTAACACGTCGTGGCCGAAGGTGAAACGCTGAATGGGATCGCCAATCGCGTTGGCGTTTCGCGCGACGCGATCATCAAGGCAAACAGCCTCAAGGACCCTTATCTGGTCCGAACCGGCCAGAAGCTCAAGATCCCGCGCGCTGCGCCGAGCGAGGGCAAGCCTGCGCAGCGCACTATTGCGGCAAAACCGAAGGGGAGTTCGCTTGCGCAGGCAACCAGCTACGTCGTTCAACCTGGCGATACGCTCGGCTCGATTGCCATTCGCGCTCAGATCCCGCGCGTGCTGATTGCTGAGGCCAACGGCCTTTCCTCGCCCGATGCGGTCCGTATCGGCCAGAAACTGACGCTGCCGCGCACTCGCCGGCACACCGTCGCGGCGGGCGAAACCGGCTTTGCCATCGCCTGCAAATATGCCGTGCCGTAAGAGCAGATCGCGATTGCCAACGCGATCGAGGCCAATGCCGCGCTCCCGCCCGGCAAGGTACTGCTGATTCCCACGATCGTTGCCCAGCCCAAGGCTGTGACCCCAGCACCGACCCCGGCGGCAACACCGCCTGCCACAAGCCCGCCTGCCTCAGCACGTTTTGCCTGGCCAATCACCGGTCCGATCCGGCGCGGTTTTACACCGCGCAGCGCCGGCGAATATCACGACGGAATCGACATCACCGCGAAGCGGTGCGCGCGGTCGCGGCCGGCAAGGTTATCTTCGCGCGCAAGGATCCCGACAAGTTCGGCAACCTCGTGGTCATCGAACATGGCGACGGCTGGCATTCGGCATATGGCTCGCTCGACCGGATAACGGTCAAGGAAGGCGGTGCCGTTGCCAAGGGCGAGCGCGCGATTGTTGTCGGCGCAGGCAAGGATGTCGGCCGCGAACTCGCGCTCGGTCTGGCGGGTGAAGGTGCGCGCGCGGTGCTTGCTGGTCGCAAGCACGATCCGCTGGCCGAGACCGCTGCGATGATCGATGCGCTAGGCGGCGAGGCGCACGTGGTGGCGGTCGACCTGCACGATCCGCAAGGCGCGGATTCGCTCGCCGATCGGGTGCGCACTTTGTTGGGCGGAGTCGATCTCGTCAGCAATACCGCCGGCGTATTTCCCACCAGCCGCCTCGGCGCAAACAGCTCGCGTGACTATAGGAGGATGACGGGGCAATTCGGCGCATTGAAGGCCGCGCTCGCCCATGTCGTAAAGTACTGGGCGCGCGAAGGCGGAGCGGCAGGCGTGCGCTTCAACGCGGTCCATCCCGGCTGGATCAAGGGCGTTGGAGTTGCCGCGCAAGTCGCTTCGGCAGCGGCAGCCGCTGGCGTATCGTTCGAGGAGCAGGAGCGCGCGCAGGTCAGCACCCACGGCGATCATTACTGGACGCCGCGCATGGGAAGCCCGCGCGAATATGCCGATGCGATGCTGTTCCTGCTCTCCGGGCGGGTCAGCTATATCAACGGCGCGATGCTGCCGGTCGATGGCGGCAGCTCTAGCTGCGACTAATCCGTTCTAACCCAGCAGCCAGAAAACCCCGGCCATCGCCAGATAGGCGACGAGGTAATAGCCCGATTCGATCAACCGCGTGCGTCGGTCGGCAGCGAGCCTGTAATAGGTCATCCAGATCGCCGGAATGACGAAGGCCGCTGCGATCCCGCCCGCCTGCATGAAGTAAAGCCAGGGCTTTGCGGCCAGCGTCTCTCCGCCGATCCGGGCATACATGTGGCCGAGCATCGCCGAATTAACGAACAGGAACAGCCCGGCGAGCCACCCCTGGCTGCGCTTCTTCGGCTCTTCCTTCACGAACGGCTGGACCACGTTGAACAGTGGGCCGAACCAGACAATTCCGATCATCATCGCCAGCAGCGACGCCAGCACTACAGCCAGCCAGTTTACCGGTCCCATTGGCTTTCTCCCCTCAGAAGTGCTGCACTGTAGCGGATCGGTGCAAACAGGTGTAGTGGCCGCGACCTATGGCGACGCGCCTCCCCTCACAGCCCAAAGTCGGCATGGTCAGCCTCGGCTGCCCCAAGGCCTTGGTCGACTCCGAGCGCATCCTGACGCGGCTGCGTGCTGACGGCTATGCGATGAGCGCCGACTACCAGGGAGCGGACGTGGTGCTGGTCAACACCTGCGGGTTCCTCGATTCGGCCAAGGAAGAGAGCCTTGCCGCGATCGGCGAGGCGATTTCCGAGAACGGTCGGGTCATCGTCACCGGCTGCATGGGCAGCGAAGCCGAACTGATCCGCGCCAAATTCCCGGCCGTGCTCGCGATCACCGGCGCGCACCAGTATGAAGCCGTAGTCGAGGCCGTGCATGAAGCCGCGCCGCCGGGACAAGGCCCATTCATCGACCTCGTCCCCCAGCCCGACATCAAGCTCACCCCGCGCCACTACAGCTATCTCAAGATTTCAGAGGGTTGCAACCATTCGTGCTCCTTCTGCATCATCCCGCAACTGCGCGGAAAGCTCGTGAGCCGCCGCATCGATGCGGTGCTGCGCGAGGCGGAAAAGCTGGTCGCTGCCGGGACGAGGGAACTGCTTGTGATCAGCCAGGACACCTCGGCCTATGGAGTCGATATCGGCCACGAGCCGCGCGAATTTCACGGGCGGCAGGTGCGCGCGCACATGACCGACCTAGCGCTCGAACTGGGCGGGCTGCGTACGCCCGAAGGCGAACAGCCGTGGGTGAGGTTGCACTACGTCTATCCCTATCCGCACGTCGATGCGGTGATCCCGCTGATGGCTGACGGCCTGCTGACGCCCTATCTCGACATCCCGTTCCAGCACGCCAGCCCTTCGGTCCTGAAAGCGATGAAGCGTCCGGCGAACGAGGCCAAGGTGCTCGAGCGACTGCGCCAGTGGCGCGAGATATGCCCCGATATCGCCGTGCGCTCCAGCTTCGTGGTCGGCTTTCCGGGCGAGACCGAGCAGGACTTCGCCTATCTGCTCGGCTGGCTGGAAGAAGCGCAGCTCGATCGGGTTGGGGCTTTCCGCTTCGAACCGGTCGAGGGCGCGGCAGCCAATATGCTGGCAGGCGCGGTGCCCGAAGCGGTCAAGGAAGAGCGCTATTCCCGGTTGATGGAACTGACCGCGCGAATCAGCGCCGAAAAACTTGCAGCCAAGGTCGGCAGGGTGTTGCCAGTCATAATCGACGAAGTTGGCGAGCCTGACGGAGACGGCGACATTGGCGCAACCGGGCGCAGTCAGGCAGACGCACCCGAAATCGACGGCAACGTGTTCCTGCGCAACGTCCCTGCTGCACTGCAACCGGGACAGGTTGTTAATACATGTGTCGAACAGGCCGACGAACATGATCTTTTTGGCTATATTGCTGGATAATGATCGGCGATCCGCTGGATTATTGCAAATTTTGCAACTCAAATCCTGCATTTTGCACTTGCAGCATTAGTCGATTCGAGACATAACGACCCTGCCTTTTGAGGCATCCTCTCCCAAACTTCAATGGGGCCGCTCTTCGGATCGGCCCCATTTTTTTGGTCCTGCCGTGACGCGATGGATTTATGTCGGCGCGCGCCTGAAAGCTTCGGTCTAAAGCCAGCCGATCTTGCGGAACCGGAGCCACAGGCCCGCGCAGATCATCGCGATCATGCCCACCACACCGAAATATCCGTAGCGCCAGCGCAGTTCGGGCATGAAATCGAAATTCATCCCGTAAATTCCGGCAATCGCGGTCGGCACAGCCAGAATCGCAGCCCAGGCTGCAAGCTGGCGGGTCATCATGCCTTGCCGGTGCTGTTCGAGCAGGCTCGCCGTCTCGACCACGGTGTCGAGCGTCTCGCGCAGCCCCCTGACCCGCGCCATCGCACGGCGCATATGATCGAGCACGTCTCGGAACCACACCCGAGCACCGGAATCCACGGCGGGATAGTCGACCAGCGTCAGTCGTTCGCAGACCGCCTCCATCGGGCCGCTCACCCGCTCGAACCGGCGAAGCTGTCGGCGCAGGCGGAATATACGGCGAATCGTAAGCGAATCGGGGAACGAATCGATCGCGCGTTCTTCGATCCGCTGAACCGCGTCCTCGAACCCGTCGATGATCGGGGTGTAGCCATCGACGATGTAATCCAGGATCGCGTGAGCAACGTAATCGGGGCCTTCGGCGAGGCGTTCCGCGCCCAGTTCGAGCCGCCGCCGCAAGTCGACATGCGCCCGCTCCGATCCGATACGAACACTGACCAGATGGCTCCGCGAAAGGAAAAGCGATGTCTGCCCGTAGGAAATCGTATCGTCGGCATCGAGCGCGGCGGTGCGCGCAACGATAAACAAGGCATCGCCGTAGATTTCCACCTTGGGTATCTGTGTCGCGGTCAGCGCATCCTCGACGGCAAGCGGGTGCAGCGAATACTGGCTGCGCAGCAACTCCATCTCTGCCTGGTCCGGCGCGGCCACGCCGATCCAGTCGAACTCACCCGGCACCGGCGGCGCGCCGATCCCATCGACTGGGAGATCCTGCACTGCGATTTTTCCGGCGCGATAGCGGCGAGCGGCAACGATAGTCATGGCATGCCTTGTGACGCACGCACGCCGGTCATGCAACGCTGTGCGCTGGCGAGGGAGCCGCGATTGCTTTAGTCGATCACAATGCCCGATTCGCCCCACATCGTCACCGCCGCACTGATTGTCATTGGCGACGAGATCCTGTCGGGTCGCACCCACGACAGGAACATCGCACAGGTTGCCGCATGGCTAGGCATTCAGGGCATCCGCCTTGCCGAGGTGCGCGTGGTTGCCGATCACACGCCTGCCATCGTCGAGGCGGTCAATAGCCTGCGCGCGCGCAACAACTACCTGTTCACCACCGGCGGCATCGGCCCGACCCATGACGACATCACCGTCGATGCCGTGGCCGAGGCGCTGGACGTGGGCGTTGTCGTCCATCCCGATGCGCGCGCGATCCTTGAAGGATATTACGAGACGCGCGGCGGGCTGACCGAGGCCCGACTGCGCATGGCGCGCGTGCCCGACGGGGCCGAGCTGATACCCAACCGCTATACCGGTGCGCCGGGCATCCGCCATGGCAACGTGTTCCTGATGGCTGGCGTCCCGCAGATCACGGCCGGCATGCTCGATGCCCTGTCGGGCACTCTCGAGGGCGGGCAAAAGCTGCTGTCCGAGACGGTGGGTTGCTGGGTGCAGGAAAGCGAGGTCGCCGACCTCCTGCGCCAGACCGAGGCCCAGTTCGAAGGCTGCCAGATCGGCAGTTATCCGTTCTGGCGCGAAGGCAAGTCGGGCGCGAACTTCGTTGTCCGCTCGACCGATGCCGAGGAACTGGCCGCCTGCGTGCGCGAGCTCGCACGCGCGCTCGAAGCGATGGACCGCCCGGCCTATCCCGGTGGTATCGAATAGGGCGAAAGCTCTCCAATCCGCGAAAGTCGCGCGGCAAGGCGAGACAGCGCCGGTGCAATCCCAACCGCTCTGACCAGCGCGCTGGTGCCAGTCGGATGCGCAGCCAGTCCCGCAATTGCGCCCGCGACCGTGACCGGCAAACGAGCTCGCCGCGCGAGCCGCCGCTGGAAGCGATCTGCATCCAGACCATCGCGCAGCGCCAGACCGGCAGCGACGCCGCTCGCCAGCGCAATGGCAATACCCTCGCCCGCCATTGACGGAATGACGGCAGCCTGATCGCCCACTCGCATTGCGCCGAATGCCGACCGAGCCGCGATCCATCCATAAGGAACGTTTGCCACCGCATCTGGCGTTCCGGGATCGCCTCCAGCCGCCGTGATCCTTGCGCCTAGCGCGGGATTTGCCGCTGCTAGCCGCTCCAGAAGAGATGCCGGATCGCCGCCAGCCGCCGAAAGCACACTGCGCTTCACCGCCATGCACAGGTTGGCCGATCCGTCCTCCTGCACCGCCAACCCCGCATAGCCGCCGGCGAACAGGTGCAACTCGACCGCATCGCCCACAATGCCGTTCAATGCGGGTGTGCTGACGAGCCTCCAACGCAGGCCGATGGCGGGATCGGCGGACAAGGCCGGGCGGGAAATGCCACGCAGGTCGTGCTTGCCGGTAGCGAGGATCGTAACCGCAGGTTCCAGCACCGACCCGCCGACCAGTTCGACTGTGCCGTCTGCGGCAAGGCTCGATACCCTGACACCGCGCCGTACCTCGGCCCCTTCGGTCATCGCGCGGGCCAGCAGAGCCATATCGAGCGCGCGGCGCGAGAGCGACCAGCAACGTTGCGGCAGGCTCGCCTCGGCGGTGCGTGATCCGGCGAACAGCCGCACCGTATCGATTGGTTGCGCACCGAGTGTGGCCGGATCGATGCCCAGCGCACGCAGCCGCCGCGCAGTCGACCAACTCAGGAAGCCACCGCAAAGCGCATCTTGCGGTTCGGCATGCCTTTCGAGCACCACGGGCCGCAATCCGGCGCGCGCCAGCACGATCGCCGCAGAGGCACCGGCCGGCCCTCCACCGATAATCAGCGGACCCTGGACGCGCACAGCCTGAACGGGAACCAGCGGCTTAGTTCGACGCCCTCGATCCCTGCCTCACCAAGAATAGCTTGCCATTCATCGGGCCGGTATGAGCGGGCGATTGACAGCGTGCCGTCCTCGCGAACGATCCTGTGCCAGCCTATCGCGCGCGCCATCAGCGGAAAACCAATGTGGGCCAGTCGGTGGCGATGCAGGTCGTTGACCAGCCAGCCACGTTCCGCCTCGCGCTCCATGAAGCGAAGGAAATCGACCAGCTGGTCGTGGCTCATGTGATGCGCGACAAGGCTTGAGATCACGGCATGCCACTGCTCGCCTGCAAGCTCGGCATAGTCGCCCGTCCGGTAAGTGATCGGCATGTCGTTCGGTGTCGCCTCGCGCGCAACCGCTTCGCTGCGCGGGTTGAGGTCTATCCCGACCAGTTTGCAGACCACACCACGCCTTTCGCTCCAGCGCGCGATACGGCGCAGCATGTCACCGTGCCCGTAGCCGACATCGAGTATTTTCAGTTTCTGACCAGGCCGAGCGATCTGGTCGAGAAACGCAAGTGTCGGGCGCGCCGCCATGGTCAGCATATTGGCCGTCGCCAGATCGCCCAGTATCGCCGCATAGGTTTCCGGCGACAGGTCCGCTGCGTCCATCTGCTCGTCAGCCTTCGAACGCTTGGCAAGCGAGGTCATGGCGTGCTCCGGTAACCCAGCCCTTCGACGGCAAGGCCGGGGCCGAAGGCCATCGCGCGCCCGTGGTCGATCTTGACGCCGCTCGCCATAATCCGTTCGAGAACGAACATCACCGTGGCGGAACTCATGTTGCCGTACTGCGCGAGCACACCGCGCGAAGGGTCAAGCGCGTGCTGCTCGAGGTCGAGCCCGCGAGCAACGGCATCGAGGATCGAGCGCCCGCCGGCATGGACCGCCCAGCTATCGGGCGATAAGTCGCCGACAACCTGCTCGCGCACCTCCGGCTCGGCCAGCGCCTCGGCAATCCGCCCTGGAACCTCGCCCGAAAGGTGCATGGCAAAGCCCTGGTCACCGATGTGCCAGGTGATCAGTTCATGGCTGTCGGGCAGTGCCATCGAGAAGGGCGCGGTGAGTTGGAGGCCCCCCGGCTCCGCAGATACGATCGCGGCGGCGGCTCCGTCCCCGAATTGCAGCATGGCGAGCAATTTCTCGACATCGCTGACTGCTCGCAGGTGGAGAGTGCAAAGCTCGACCGTCACCACCAGCACGCGCGCCTCGGGCTGCGAGCGCACGATATGGCGCGCGGTACGCAATGCTGTGACTCCGGCGTAGCATCCCATGTAGCCGATCAGCACGCGTTCCACGCTGCCTGGCAAATCGAGCGCGCGGGCGATCAGTTGGTCGATCCCCGGCGCGACGAAGCCAGTGCAACTGGCAACCACGAGGTGCGTGATTTGCCCGAGTGGATGCAGTCGCTCGATCGCCGCGAGTGCGAGACCCGGCGCTTCCCGCGCATAGACTTCCATGCGCTCGCCGGTCGAATTGGCAGCATCTGTACCATAGAACGCAAAGCCGTCGGCCCGCTGATAAGCCTCGCCGCCCAGCACGCTCCAGCGCTTGTCGATGCCAGAGCGTTCCGCCATGCGTGCGAACAGCGCGCGCATTCGCGTATCCTCGATCTGCGCAGTGGCCCAGTCGACGAACAGTTCATGGACCTGGTGCGGCGGATGGGCTCCGGCCACTCGATTGAGATAGACACCGCCCGATGGGTGCAAAGTTCTTTTCACTTGTCGACAATACCCCAGAAATGCCCCGCACGCACCTGAAATCCGGGAGACAGTCGAACGGTTGCTCAAAAGCGAAAAAAAGCCCGGCGACTCCTTGTGGGAACCGCCGGGCCATAGTGGTGGCTTCCCGGACCTGGGAAGCCGGGGGGAGAGGTATCTCCGGCGCGTCAGAAAAGTCCCCCGACGCGCCGGATCAAGCCGGGTTTCGGGCAGGACGGGATCGCCGCAACCCTTCGCGACCTCTATGCCCGCGCGCGCGCCAGCGTGCTCGCCTCGGTGCTCGCATGGTACGAGCCGACCCTGAGACGCATCCGCGATGACTTTACCGACATCCGCGCGGCGCTGCGCGCAAGTCGCTAGCGGCGAAACTCAGGCTGGCTTGTAGTACCATATCTTGACCGAGGCGGGATCGACCGAATCGCTCGACCCGAAGTCGCCCGATTTGGTGCGCTCCATGATTTCCGCCATCACCGAAGCTGGATCGTCGACATCGAGATCGAAGATCGAAAGCTGCGCGCCCGGAGGCGGTGATGGCGAGAATTCGAGCGCGATGATACGCCGTCCGTTGAGCACGCCGGTGGCTCGGCAAACGTCCGGCAGGTGGACCTTGTCGTACCATTCAGCATATTCAGCCTCGCGGCCAGGCTTCGGGCTGCTTGAAACTACAAAAACAAATTTTGCCATGTGTTCAATCCTTTGCGGTCTATGCTTCAGTCCAGTGTTTCGATGATTGCCGAAAAGTCACGCCCGCCATTGCCCGCGGCAGCGAAGGATTCATAGAGTTCGCGCGCGCGCTTGCCCATCTCTGGTTCGACGCCCGCCTCGTCGGCAGCGGCCAAGGCCAGCGTCAGATCCTTGAGCATCAGCGTTGTAGCAAAACCGCCCTCGTAATTGTTGTCCGCTGGGCTGACCGGCCCGACACCGGATACCGGGCAATAGCTGGTCATCGACCAGTTCTGGCCCGACGATACCGAACTGATATCGTAGAAGGTCTGCGGGTCGAGCCCGAGCTTCTGCGCCATCGTGAACGCTTCGCAAGTGCCGATCATGTGGATCGCCAGCAGCATGTTGTTGCACAGCTTGGCCGCCTGCCCCGCCCCGCTCGCACCGGCATGGATCACCGTCTTGCCCATGGCGGCGAGCACCGGCTGCGCGCGCGCAAACGCATCGTCCGATCCGCCGACCATAAAGGTCAGCGTGCCTGCCGCTGCCGCCGCTATGCCGCCCGACACTGGCGCGTCGACCATCGCGTAACCGGCCGCTTCTGCCGCCTCCGCCGCATTTCGCGCTGTCGCCACATCGATGGTCGAGCAATCGAGCAGCAGTGCGCCCGCTGGAGCCTTGCCGAACACCTCAACGCCATAAACCTCGTCTACGATCTTGCCGCTGGGCAGCATCGAGACCACCGCGTCTGCCCCTTCGACCGCTTCGGCAACCGTTGCAACGGCACTGCAACCGCTCTGCTGCGCCCGTGCACGCGCCTCGGCGGAAAGGTCATAGGCGCGCACCTCGTGGCCCGCCTTGACCAGGTTCGCGGCCATGCCGCCGCCCATGTTGCCAAGCCCGATAAAGGCGATTTTCATGTGTGCTGATCCTTCGGTTCAGTCTCGCAGCAGGTCGCGGCCGATGATCATCTGCATGATCTGGTTGGTGCCTTCGAGGATCCGGTGGACGCGCAGGTCACGCCAGAAGCGCTCGATCGGATAGTCCATCAGGTAGCCGTATCCGCCATGCAGTTGCAGCGCCCGGTCGGCGACCTCCGAACCCATGTCGGTGGCCAGCTTCTTGGCCATGGCAGCAAAGCGGGTCTTGTCGGGCGCGCCCGAGGTAACCTTGGCAGCGGCGAGATAAAGCAGCGCCCTTGCCGCCTCCAGCTCGGTTGCCATGTCGGCGAGCATGAACTGCGTGTTCTGGAACTCGGCCACGGCCTTGCCGAACTGCTTGCGCTCCTTGGTATAGGCAATTGCTTCGTCGAGGCAGCGCTGCGCCCCGCCCAGCGAGCAGGCGCCGATGTTGAGCCGCCCGCCATCGAGCCCGGCCATGGCGATCGCAAAGCCCTGGCCTTCCTCGCCCACCAGATTGGCCGCAGGAACGCGGCAGTCTGCAAAGATTACTTGCCCGGTGGGCGACGCATTCCAGCCGAGCTTCTTCTCGGGCGGGCCGAACGAAAGGCCCGGCGTGCCATGCTCGACCACCACGCAGGAAACGCCTTTGGACTTGTCTTCGCCGGTCCGGACCATGCAAACATAGGTATCGTTGAAACCCGCGCCCGAAATGAACTGCTTCGTACCGTTCAACACATAGTGATTGCCGTCCCGGCGGGCTGTGGCCTTGAGCGCTGCTGCGTCCGAACCCGAGCCCGGTTCGGTCAGGCAATAGCTGGCAATCTTGTCCATCGTGACCAGGTCGGGCAGCAGCCGCGCCTTAATCTCATCTCCGCCATAGCGTTCGATCATCCATGTCGCCATGTTGTGTATTGAGACGTACGCGCTGGTCGCGGGACAGCCATAGGCCATCGCCTCCATGATCAGCGCCGCTTCGAGCCGCCCGAGGCCGATGCCGCCGCTCTCCTCGGGAATGTAGATAGCTCCAAAGCCGAGCGCACCAGCGGCCTTCCAGACGGCGCAGGGATAATCGCGTTGTTCGTCCCACCGAGCGGCATGGGGCGTGATCGCATCGGCGGTGAACCGGCGCGCCATGCCCTGGATTGCGCGCTGTTCCTCGGTAAGGTCGAACTGGTCTGTCATGGCTTAGCTTCTGGCGGCAAAGGCGCGTCATGTGAACCAAGTTTTTGGCTACCGGTTGACGCGGGCCGGCTGTCGGACAACAAACGATCCAAAGCGACAAGCTGATCGGGAGGAATGGGAATGGGTGGAGCAGCAGTGAACCGGGCCTATATCCGGCGGGCAATCGACGCGGCTGACTTGAACGCCGTGCGGCTGGCGCTCTACCAGAATACCGGAGATCCGGCGCTGGCCGCTCTGCCACTGGCCCCTAAAATGAGCGAGCAGCAGCGCGAATCGCTCAAGCAACAGGCAGTCACCTGGCTAGAGGTCAATGCCAGCCCCGCGCGGCTTCCCGAGCCCGACGAGGCCAAGCTGCGCGAACTGATGTGCCTGGCGACCGGCGAGGAGCTCGGCGATCTCGAATTCGAGGCGCGGCGCGAGCAGACCGCCTTCAAGGACTTCCCGTTTCTGGCCCGGTGGCAGAGCGTACCGCCCGCGATTCCCGCGGATTTCCGCGTTGTGATAGTTGGCAGCGGTTTTTCGGGCGTGGTCATGGCGGTGCAGTGCGATCTGCTCGGCATTCCCTACATTGTAATCGAGAAGGGCGACGAGCCGGGCGGCACCTGGAACATCAACCGCTATCCCGACGTGCGGGTCGATACGACCTCGCTGACCTATGAATTGAGCTTCGAGAAAGACTGGCGCTGGGATGAATATTTCGGGCGCGGCGAGGAGGTTCGCACCTATCTCCGCCACGTTTCGCGCAAGTTCGGCGTGTTCGCCAATACCCGGTTCAACCATTCGCTGACTTCAGCGAGCTTCGATGAGGCGCGCGGCAAATGGCTGCTTGATGTCGACACGCCGCAAGGACCGGAGCGGATGGAAGCGAGCGTTCTCGTCACCGCGACCGGACTGTTCGCCAATCCCAAGATCGTCGACTTCGAAGGACGTGATAATTTCAAGGGCGAGATCGTCCACCCGGCTCGCTGGCCCGCCCAGCTTTTGCTCGAAGGCAAGCGCGTCGCGGTGATCGGCAACGGATCGACCGGAATCCAGATGGTGAGCGCCATCGCGCAGCAGGCGTCGCACACGAGCGTTTTCCAGCGCACCCCGCAATGGATCTTGCCGCGCGACAAATATGGCCAGCCGATGGAGCCGGAAATCCACTGGCTGATGGACAATTTCCCCGGCTTCTGGAACTGGGCAAGATACATGGCTGGCGCGCCACTGTTCGACACGCACGCGCTGGTCTGCACCGATCCCGAGTGGCAGGCCAAGGGCGGCAAGGTAAACCCGGTAAGCGACGCGATGCGCGGCGATCTCGCCGCCTATATCGAGCGCGAGACCGGCGGCAGGCGCGACATCATCGACCGCGTGCTTCCGGACTATGCGCCGATGTCACGCCGTCCAGTGGTCGACAACGGCTGGTATCGCGCTCTCGTCCGCGACGACGTGGAACTGGTGACCGACCCGATCGAGCGTTTTTCCGCCAAGGGCATCGTCACTGCCGACGGGACCGAGCGCGAGCTCGACGTGGTGGTGACCGCGACCGGGTTCGACGTGGTCAAGTACCTGTGGCCAGCAAAAATCCATGGCAGGAACGGTTTGGAGATCCACGACATGTGGGAAGCGGCCGATGGTCCACGCGCTTACATCGGCTCGATGGTTCCCGGTTTCCCGAATATGTTCATGCTCTATGGACCCAATTCCCAGCCGGTTTCGAGCGGCCCGGCGCAATCGACCTGGTTCACGATCTGGTCGGCGTTCATCGGCCGCTGCCTGATCAAAATGCTGAGCGAGCATGCGAGCACCGTCGAGGTCACGCAGCAGGCTTACGAGGACTACAATAAGGCGCTTGATGTCGAGGCGCAGAACCTGGTTGCCATGACGAAAGAGGGCGGCGTCGAGAAGAACTACTACGTCAACAACGATCACGGACGGCTCCAGGTCAACGCGCCGTGGTACGGCCCGGTGTTCCAGAAAATGTTCGCCGATCCCGACTGGGGGGCGCTGGAATTGCGCAAGGAGGCCGCTCCCGCAGACTAGATCGTGCGCCCGCCATCAACGGGATAGACCCCGCCGGTCTGGTAGCTCGCCTCGTCGCTCAGCAGGTAGGCGATGAAGGCGGCCACTTCCGACGGGTTTGCCGCGCGTCCGAGCGGCGAACCCTTGAATGCGCCCTCTGGAACTGCCGCCAGGTTCATCGCCGGGGCGAGCATCGGGGTATCGACCGCGCCGGGGCAGACCGCGTTGACCCTGATGCCGTGCGGTCCGTTTTCGTGCGCTGCCGTGCCCGAAAGGCCGATGATCGCGCGCTTGGAACTGCCGTAGGCGGCGCTCAACGGCTGCGCGGCCAGTCCGCCGACCGAGGCCACGTTGACCACCGCGCCGCCCCTGCCCTGCGCCTGCATCTGGCGCAAGGCCGCGCGCAAGGCCATGAATGCGCCCCGGATGTTGACCGCGTGGACCCGATCGAACTCCTCGACCGGCAGTTCGGTGATCGGCAGCCGCGGCCCGATCACCCCGGCATTGTTCACGAACAGGTCCAGAGCGCCGAAATGCAGTACCGCCTCTGTGACCATTGCGTCGCAATCCTGCTCGCGAGATACGTCCGCAACAACCACCACGACTTCGCCCGACATGGCTGCGCAGCTTTGCACTAGTTCCTCGCGCAGCACATCGACTGCAACCACCTTGCAACCCTCCTGCATCAGCCTGAGGCAGGTTGCGGCGCCAATCCCCCTTGCAGCGCCGGTAACCAGCGCGACCTTCCCTTCCAGTCCGGCAAACGGCATCATCGGCTCCCCTTATTGTTTCTAGGCCCGGAATATCCCACGATCAGGCCATTGACCATCGCCGGGCAAGTTTATATAGTATTTACTACTTAAAAAGGTCATCCAGTCGGGAGAGCACCATGCGGTTCGGCATTACCTACAACCTGGAATATGTGCCCGAGGTGCATCTCAGCGAAAAGCGCTACATGGACCTGATTCTTGAGCAAACGGTCCTGCTCGACCAGCTTGGCTTCGATGCCGTCTGGTATTCGGAACATCACACCGGCCGCTATTCGTTCGGCAATCCGGCGGTCATGGCAGCCGCCGCGGCGGTCAAGACCCAGAACATCAAGATCGGCACCGGCGTTTCCCTGCTGCCTCTGCACAATCCGGTTCTTCTCGCCGAGGAATTCGCGCTGGTCGACGTGCTGTCCAATGGCCGGCTCGAATACGGCATCGGGCGCGGCTATGTTCCCCACGAATATGACTGGCTCGAAGTGCCGATCGAGGAGAGCCATTCGCGCTACCACGAGATCACCGATTTCCTGCTTCAGGTCTGGACTGCCGAAGGGCTGACCAATTTCAACGGCAAGCATTTCCAGATCAACAATTACCAGTGCTTCCCCAAGCCGCTCCAGAAGCCCTACCCGGCAATCTACGCATCGGCGGCGGCATCGATGGAAAGCTTTGTCTGGGCCGGACAAAAGGGCTTCCACCTCGGAACCGCGTTGTTCCTGCCCGACATTTCCATGCTCGCCAAGGGCATCGCGGTCTACGAAGAGGAACTGGCCAAGGCCGGGCATGACCGCTCTCAACGAGAGGTCATGGCGATCACCCAGATGTTCTGTCACCGCAATCACGAAACCGCGCTGGCCGAGGGTCGGAAATACGCCAACAACTACTACCGCCACTTCGCCAAGCTCAGCGGCACGACCGAGGCCAACCCGATCTACCCCTATTACAGCACCGTCGATGCACTCGATCTCAACGCCAACGGCCAGCTGCTGCTCGGTTCGCCCGAAGCCCTGATCGAGCGGATCACCAGCTATCAGGAAGACTACGGCCTCGACTACATGATGATGGAAATCGCGCAGGGCGGCGCGCAGCATGAAACCATCTGCGAAGCTCTGGAAACCTTCGCCGCCGAGGTCATGCCGCATTTCCGCAAGGCCGATGCGCCCAAGGAAAAGATGACTGCATGAGCCACGGCAAGAAGGTCGCGATCGTCACCGGCGGCGGACAGGGGCTTGGGCGCGGTGTCGCGATTGCGCTGATTGAGGCAGGATTTCGCGTGGCCGTGCTTGGCCGCACGCTTTCCAAGCTGGAGGCGACGGCGCAATTGTGCGGGGGCGAATGCCTGTCGGTCGCCTGCGATCTCATCGATCCCGATCAGGTGCGCGCGGCGTTTGCCGCAGTCACCGAAGCCTATGGCCGGATCGACGTGCTGGTGAACAATGCAGCGAGCTATGCGGCCTTCGACCTCACCGAGGCGCGCGACGAACAGATCGTCGAAGTCGTCACCCAAAGCCTGGTCGCGCCGATGTTCTGCTCGCGCGAGGCGATTATCGCGATGCGCAGGGCGGGCGGGGGCGACATTGTCAACATCTCGACCCAGTCGGTTCTCACCCCGCAGCCGACGATGATCGTGTATTCGGCGGCGAAAGGCGGGCTCGACGTGTTCGCGCAGGGGCTTCGCAACGAATTCCGCGGCGAGAACATTCGTGTGCTCACCGTTCAGGTCGGTGTCGTCGCCAACTCCACCCTCGATACCAGCGATCCCGAGGGTGCGGCGAAATACATGGCCGGGCTGCAACGTGCCGGGCTTGAAAAGGCCTTCGTGTTCCCCGGATCGACCCCTGCCGACATTGCAGCGGCGATCGTCCACGCCGTCACCGCGCCGCGAAACACCGTGATCGAGGACATCATCATCCGAGGTTTCGAGGGACCTGCTGCAGGCTAACGCTTGACACAAGGCTGCTGCGCTGGCGGGGTCTTCGGATGCAGGAAGAATACGATTTCATCATCGTCGGGGCGGGTTCCGCCGGATGCGTTTTGGCTGAAAGGCTGTCGGCAAACCCGGCGGTCAGCGTGCTGCTGATCGAGAGTGGCCCGGTCGGCAAGGGCCTGCTCGTCGATATGCCGCGCGGGGTCGGCGCGATCAACAACGAGGGCAGCAAGTTCAACTGGTCCTATCCCGAAGTGCGCGCCGGCGGCAACGGCCCTGCCGAACGCTGGTTCAAGGGCAAGGGGCTTGGCGGATCGAGCCTGGTCAACGGCATGGTCTACATGCGCGGCGTGCCGCAGGATTACGACGCATGGGAAGAGGCAGGCTGCACCGGCTGGGGCTGGAGCGAGGTCGGCGCCGCGTTCAAGGCGCT
>CAMDQY010000032.1 GCA_945906005.1 Novosphingobium sp. Chol11
GGCACGAAACTGAACGACCGGCCTGGCTGAAAGGGCTGCCAGGGCTGGCCGAACGTGTCTCTGACCAAGGAGATGAAAATGCCCAAGCTCAAGACGAAGAGCGGTGTGAAGAAGCGATTCAAGCTCACCGCCACCGGCAAGATCAAGCACGGCGCGGTAGGCAAGCGCCACCGCCTGATGAGCCACAATGCGAAGTACATCCGCCAGCACCGTGGTACCGACGTGATCTCCGATGCAGATGCACGAGTGATCAAAAAGTGGGCACCTTACGGCCTCAACTGAGACAGGAGTACTAGCACATGACTCGCATCAAACGCGGCGTCACCACGCGCGCCAAGCACAAGCGGCTTCTGGATCAGGCCAAGGGTTACCGCGGCCGCCGCAAGAACACGATCCGCGTTGCCCGTCAGGCGGTCGAGAAGGCGGGCCAGTATGCTTACCGCGATCGCAAGGCGAACAAGCGCAATTTCCGCGCACTGTGGATCCAGCGCATCAACGCTGCGGTCCGTGCCGAAGGATTGACCTATTCGCAGTTCATCCACGGGACCAAGCTTGCCGGGATCGAGCTTGATCGCAAGGTCATGGCCGATCTGGCGATGAACGAAGGCGGCGTGTTTTCCGCCGTGATTGCACAGGCCAAGGCCGCTCTCGGCTGAAGCTTTGGAATGACGGTATCGACGGGCGCGCGACGGCTTTCCGTTTCGCGCCCGTCTGATTGCCAAGCGCCGCCCAATTTCTTAAACTCCTCCAAGGAGGGGAATAAGTGCCATACTCCCGATCCGAGACGGCCGAACTCAGTCTTCGCTATTTTCGCCCGCCGTCGGGCCTGGACCGGTATTTCCAGACGATATTCCTGCTGGAGACCTTCGCCCCACAGGACAAGGTAATCACCGATTTCGTCCTGCCCAGCTGGGGAATCATCAGCTGGCGGGACCACGCGGCGATGAATCTCCTGTTCCGTGACGGCAAGACCTTCGATTCGGGGCTGTCCGGCGCTGTCGGACCGTTCGATCACGCGGTTCGGCTCGAATGCGGTCCGCTGCGCCAGTGGAGCGCGATCCTGTTGCCTGCCGGATGGTCGCGTTTTGTCGATGCGCCGGCGCGCGAATACGCCAATCGCGCGGTCGACATCGAGGACGACCCTGCCTTTGCCGCCTTCTGGCCGATCGGCGACATGCTGTTCCAGGGGCCTTCCGATGCACAGGCGGAGCTGGACATTATCCTCGATTGCCTGTCGCGCCGGCTGAAGGTGCCCCAGCGCGAGGACGAGGATCGCATCGATGCGATCATGACGGCGCTGATGGACGCGCGCTGCGCCAACGTGTCCGATCTTGCCGAGCGCGCGGGCGTAGCTCGGCGCACGCTCGAGCGCGTTTGCGAAAGCGCCTTCGGACTTGCGCCCAAAATGCTGCTGCGCCGTCAGCGCTTCATGCGCAGTGTCACCCAGCACATGCTGGGCGGCGAGCGCCCCTGGATCGAGGCGATTGACGACCTCTATCACGACCAGCCCCAGTTCGTGCGCGAGTTCCGCGAGTTCACCGGTCTTACTCCGCGCGCGTTCGCCCGGCTCGAGCGGCCGATGCTCAAGCCGGTACTGCTCGAAGGCATGCGCCATTGGGAACAGGTGGGCGAGGTCGTCAGCGAATTCTGATCGGGGGTCGGTGACCGCCGATTGCGGTTTGCCGCGTTCATCCCTAAGGGACGCGCCACAACCTAGAACCGGTCAGGGCATTACGCAGTGGATTACGAAAAGCTGGGACAGGAGGCGATTGCGCAGATCGAGGCCGCCAGCGATCTCGATGCGCTAGAGGCCCTGCGCGTCGCGCTGATCGGAAAGCAGGGATCGGTTTCGGCCTTGCTCAAGACGATGGGCGGCCTTTCGCCTGAAGATCGTACCTTGACCGGCCCCAAGATCCATGGGCTTCGCGAAAGCGTGAACGAGGCACTCACCGCGCGTAAGGCGGCGCTGGAAGCGGCGGAGATGGGTGCGCGTCTAGCCTCGGAGACAATCGATCTGTCGCTGCCTTCGCAGGGCGTCCCGACAGGCTCGGTCCATCCGGTCAGTCAGGTGATGGACGAGCTCGCCGAGATTTTCGCCGATCTTGGCTTTGCCGTCGCCACCGGGCCGGAGATCGAGGACGACTGGCACAATTTCACCGCGCTCAACATGCCCGAAAGCCACCCGGCGCGCGCGATGCACGATACTTTCTATTTCCCCGGAGACGCAGGGCAGATGAGCCCGCGCGAGGGGGGCAATGCGACCCGCATGCTCCTGCGCACCCACACCAGCCCGGTGCAGGTGCGCACCATGCTGGCGCAGGGCGCGCCCTTGCGGATCATCGCGCCGGGCCGGGTCTATCGCAGCGACAGCGACGCGACCCATACGCCGATGTTCCATCAGGTCGAAGGGCTGGTGATCGACCGCGACATCCATCTCGGCCACCTGAAATGGACGCTCGAAACCTTCCTCAAGGCTTTCTTCGAGCGCGACGACCTGGTGCTGCGGCTGCGCCCCTCCTATTTCCCCTTCACCGAGCCTTCGGTCGAGGTCGATGTCGGCTTTGCGGTCGAGACCGGGCCGGATGGCAAGGCGCGGCGCGTGCTCGGCGGTAGCGGCGATGCACCGGGACATGGGTGGATGGAACTGCTCGGCAGCGACATGGTCAACCGGCGGGTAATCAAGTTCGCCGGCCTCGATCCCGACCAGTGGCAGGGCTTTGCCTTCGGTGTCGGCGTCGACCGGCTCGCCATGCTCAAATACGGGATGGACGACCTGCGCGCCTTTTTCGACGGCGATCTACGTTGGCTGCGCCACTATGGCTTTTCGGCTTTCGACCAGCCGACGCTTTCGGGCGGCGTGGGAGCGCGCCCATGAAATTCTCGCTCGAATGGCTCAAATACTTCCTCGACACCGATGCGAGCGTTGCCGAGATTGCGGCAAAGCTCAACGCGATCGGCTTTGAGGTCGAAGGCATCGACGATCCTGCCGACAAGCTCGCGGGCTTTGTCGTAGCCGAGGTGCTTACTGCTGCGCCGCATCCCGCTGCCGACAAGCTTCAGGTGCTCACTGTCGATGCGGGCCCAGATATCAATGGGGGCGAGGCGCTCCAGGTGGTCTGCGGCGCGCCCAATGCCCGCGCGGGAATGAAAGGCGTGCTGGGAACGGCGGGCGCAGTGGTTCCGGCAAACTGCATGCAATTGAAGAAAGCCGAGCTGCGCGGCGTCGAATCGAACGGCATGATGTGTTCGAGCCGCGAGCTTGAGCTGGGCGACGACCATGAGGGCATCATCGAGCTACCCGCCGACGCACCTGTCGGCACGCCTTTCGCGCAATATCGCGGCGCTTCTCCAGTGATCGACATTTCGGTCAATCCCAACCGGCCCGATTGCATGGGCGTTTACGGCATTGCGCGTGATCTCGCGGCGGCGGGGCTGGGCACGTTCAAGCCCATCGCCGTGCCGGCGATTGCCGGCGATTACTCTTGCCCGGTCGAGATTCGCACGGACGATCCGGAAGGTTGCCCGGCATTCTACGGGCGCGTGGTTCAGGGCGTGAGTAACGGCGTGTCGCCCGACTGGATGCAGTCGCGATTGATCGCGGCGGGTCAGCGCCCGATTTCTGCGCTGGTCGACATCACTAACTACGTAATGCTCGCCTTCGGGCGGCCCGCTCACGCCTATGATCTGGCCAAGCTTGATGGCGCGGTCGGGGCGCGGCGCGCCAGGGCGGGCGAACAGGTGCTGGCGCTCAACGAAAAGACCTACGCGCTCGACGGGACGATGACGGTGATCGCCGACGATTCCGGCGTCCACGACATTGCCGGGATCATGGGCGGCGAGCATTCGGGTTGCAGCGAGGCGACCACCGATGTGCTGCTGGAAGTGGCCTATTTCGACCCGGACCGAATTGGCGCAACTGGCCGTGCGCTAAACTTGGCCAGCGATGCGCGCACACGGTTCGAGCGCGGGGTTGACCCGGATTTTCTGGATGATGGCCTTGCAATCCTGACCGATCTGATCCTGCGCATCTGCGGCGGAACGGCAAGCGATGTGGTGCGCGCGGGTTCGCCGCCGTCAAAGCCCAAGATCGTCGCCTACGATCCGGCGTTATGCCGCATGCTGGGTGGTGTCGATATTGCCGAGGACGAGCAGCGCCGCATTCTTGCCGCGCTCGATTTCGAGGTGTCAGCCGATTGGCAGGTTACCGTGCCGTTGCGCCGCCATGACATCGAAGGCGAGGCAGATATTGTCGAGGAAGTGGTCCGCATCCACGGGCTCGACAAGGTGGAAAGCGTGGCTCTGTCGCGCGTGGACGGCGTCGCCCGGCCCACAGCGACACCTTTGCAGATAGCAGAGCGCCGCCTTCGTCGTGCTGCCGCCGCGCGAGGCCTGAACGAAGCGATCACCTGGTCGTTCCTGCCAGTTGCCGATGCCGAGCACTTTGCAGCGGGCAGCGAGGTGTGGTCTCTCGCCAATCCGATCAGCGATGACATGAAGGCAATGCGCCCTTCGTTGCTGCCGGGACTGATCGCGGCAGCCAAGCGCAACGTCGATCGCGGCGCTTCTTCGCTGCGGTTGTTTGAGCTGGGCCGACGCTATTTCATCGCCGGCGATGGTAGCAGCGACGAACGTCCGACGCTCGGCATTGTTCTCGCCGGGGAGAAGACACCGCGCGGCTGGGCCACGGGCAAGGCAGTCATGTTCGATGCCTTCGACGCCAGGGCCGAGGCCATGGCGCTGCTCGCCGAGGCAGGCGCACCGGTCGACAAGCTGCAAGTGGCCGGAGAGGCTGGATCGCAGTTCCATCCCGGTCAGTCGGCGACCTTGCGGCTCGGCCCCAAGACAGTGCTCGCGCGCTTCGGCATGATGCACCCGGCGACCTTGCGCCAGTTCGATATCGCGGTGCCGGTCGCGGCGGTGGAGATTTTCCTCGATGCAATTCCGGCGCGCAAGGAAGGCGCAGGCTTCGCGCGCACTGCCTTTGCGCCGCCCGCACTGCAATCGGTGACGCGCGACTTTGCCTTCCTGGTGCCCGACGATCTGCCAGCCGGCGATCTGGTGCGAGCGGTGCGCGGTGCCGACAAGGCGAGCATAGTCGACGCGCGGCTGTTCGACATTTTTGCAGGTGCGGGCGTTCCCGAAGGGCAGAAATCGCTGGCGGTCGAGGTCACGCTCCAGCCGGGCGATAAGAGCTTCACCGACGACGAGCTCAAGGCGATCAGCGAGCGCGTAACCGCAGCGGCCGGGAAGCTCGGCGCGCAGCTGCGCGGCTGAGCGAGCGCCAACCACCATGCCCAACCAGCGCCGCACATTTGCGATCATTTCGCACCCTGACGCGGGCAAGACCACGCTCACCGAAAAGCTGCTGCTCCAAGGCGGCGCGATCCATCTTGCCGGCGAGGTCAAGGCACGCGGGCAGGCGCGGCGAGCGCGATCCGACTGGATGAAGATCGAGCAGCAGCGCGGCATTTCGGTCACGTCCAGCGTGATGACCTTCGAGCGGGCCAGTCCTGAGGGGAGCATGATTACTTTCAACCTGCTCGATACGCCGGGCCACGAGGATTTCTCGGAAGACACCTATCGCACGCTTACGGCGGTCGATTCGGCGATCATGGTGATCGACGCCGCGAAAGGCATTGAACCGCAGACGCGCAAGCTGTTCGAGGTGTGCCGGCTGCGCTCGGTGCCGATCATAACCTTCGTCAACAAAGTGGACCGCGAAGGTCGTCCAGTGTTCGATCTGCTCGACGAAGTAGCGGACATGCTCGCGCTCGACGTGTCGCCGCAATCATGGCCGATCGGCATGGGCGGCCTGTTCGAGGGTGTGCTCGACCTCGCAAGCGGCGCCGCCAGCCGCCCCGAGGGCGACAGCCGCGAGTGCCTTGGCAAGATCGACGCCTCGCCAGTCTTGCCGGATGAAGTCGCCGAGGAAATCGACCTGGCGCGCGTCGGCTATCCCGAGTTCGATCTCGATGCCTATCGCAGCGGCGACCTGACGCCGGTCTATTTCGGATCAGCGCTCAAGAATTTCGGCATTGCCGAACTGATCGAAGCGATTGCAACATATGCGCCTCCGCCGCGTCCGCAACCGAGTGAGACGGGCGAGATCGCGCCCGAACGCAATGAAGTGTCGGGCTTCATCTTCAAGGTGCAGGCGAACATGGACCCGCAGCACCGCGACCGGATCGCTTTCATGCGGCTGGTTTCGGGCACGTTCAAGCGCGGTATGAAACTTACGCCCTCGGGCCTCGGCAAGCCGGTGGCGGTGCATTCGCCGATCCTGTTCTTTGCGCAGGACCGCGAGATTGCCGATACGGCCCAGCCGGGCGACATCATCGGCATTCCCAACCACGGCACCTTGCGGGTCGGCGATACGCTGTCGGAAAAGAACGAGATCCGCTTTACCGGCCTGCCCAATTTCGCTCCCGAAATCCTGCGGCGGGTGGTGCTGAAGGATCCGACCAAGACCAAGCAATTGCGCAAGGCATTGGACGACCTGTCCGAGGAAGGCGTGATCCAGGTGTTCTACCCGGAGATCGGTGCGCAATGGATTGTCGGCGTGGTCGGCCAGCTTCAGCTCGAAGTGCTCGTCTCGCGGCTGGAAGCGGAATACAAGGTGGAGGCGTTCCTCGAGATGGCACCGTTCGACACCGCGCGCTGGATCAGTGGCCCCGACGCGGCGATGAGCGCCTTCACTGGCTTCAACAGGGCCAACCTTGCCAAGGATCGCGATGGCCATGCCGTGTTCATGGCAAGGTCCGCCTGGGACGTGGGCTACCAGCAGGAAAAGAACCCGGAGCTGGTGTTCTCCGCGACCAAGGAACGGTGAGGGTGGCGAGCCTGCGTCAAACAGGTTAGCATCGCACCATGTCCGACTTTACCGATCACCTCACCCCCGACCATATCGCGATGATCGAGCGCCAGCCCGTATTCTTCGTCGCCACGGCTGCTGCCGATGGACGCATCAACCTCAGCCCCAAGGGTCTTGCCGATACGTTCGTGGTGCTTTCGCCCAACCGGGTGGCCTATCTCGACCTTGCCGGCTCGGGAAACGAGACCCACGCGCATCTTTCGGTCGCCCAAACCGACAAGGGCCGCATTACAGTGATGATGTGCAATTTCCAGCAACCGGCGCTGATCCTGCGCATCTATGGCAAGGGCAAGCCGGTGCTGCCCGCCGATCCAGGCTGGGACGAGCTGGCGGCGCACTTCGCCCTGCTGCCTGGAACACGCCAGATATTCGATATTGCGGTTGAGAGCGTGCAGACCAGCTGTGGCTGGGGCGTACCGGTCATGACGCTCGAGAAAGAGCGCGAGACGATGGTCAAGTGGCACGTCCAGAAGGATCCGGAGGACTGGGTCAAGCTCGCCCAGAGCCGCACCAGGAGCATCGACGGGTTGCCGACCCGGCCCACCGACCGGTTCTTTTCCGGAGAGTGATGCACCTGAAATTCGCCAGCTACAATATCCGCAAGGCCGTGGGGCTCGACCGGCGGCGCGATCCAGAGCGCATCCTATTGATCCTGCGCGAGATCGATGCCGATGTCGTCGCATTGCAGGAAGCGGATCGGCGGATTGGCAGGCGGGCGAGCGTGCTTCCACCGGCCATGATCCTCGATCACACGCACTATCGGGCGGTGCCGCTCTCGATGAGGCCGGATTCCATCGGCTGGCACGGCAATGCCTTGCTGGTGAAGCGCGACATTGAAGTAACCGACGCTGCGCCAGTGCCGCTGCCGGTGCTCGATCCGCGCGGCGCGATCCGCGCCGATCTGCTGATCGATGGCCGCGCTATCCGCGTGGTTGGGATGCACCTCGACCTGTCGGGAATCAGGCGGCGGCATCAGGTGCGTGCTGTCCTGTCGCATTTGTCCGAACAGGATTGCGCGCAGCCGACCGTGCTGATGGGCGATTTCAACGAATGGGCGCAGCGCGGCGGCTGTTTCCGCGAATTCGGCGATAGCTGGCAGGTGCTCTCGCCGGGGCCGAGCTACCATGCGCGGCGCCCGGTGGCGCGGCTCGATCGCGTGGTTACCACTCGCGAATGGACAGTCGAAGCGACCGGCGTTCACCACAGCGCCCTGTCGGCGAGAGGCTCGGACCATCTGCCGGTCTGGGCGGAGCTGGCGCTGCCCATTATTTGAGCATGCTGCCCGGATTCCGGGCGACGAAGAAGCGCTTCAGCCATGCTGACCGACAGCCCATCCCGGAATCATTACCAAAAAGTAAAACTGGCACAGCCCTTGCTTAGTTTTACTCGGCCGGCATCCAGCCGCCATAAATCAGGGGATAGGCATGAAATTCATCATAGCCATCATCAAGCCTTTCAAACTCGACGTGGTTCGAGAGGCCTTGGCAGGCATTGGCGTTGCCGGGATGACCGTCTCGGAGGTCAAGGGATTTGGTCGTCAGAAGGGGCAGACCGAAATTTACCGGGGCGCCGAATACACGACCAACATGTTGCCCAAGGTCAAGATCGAGATCGCCACCACGGACGATATGTCGCCGAAGGTTATCGAAGCGATCCAGCAGACAGCCAGCACCGAAGCCATCGGCGACGGCAAGGTCTTTGTAATAGACCTTGCTTCGGCGACGCGAATCCGCACCGGCGAAACCGGCGACATGGCGCTGTGATGGCGCGCTTGACAGGAGGTATGAACCAATGATCCGCAAAACGATCTGCGGCCTGGGCGCGCTGGGCACTTCGCTCTTCGTCGCGACCGCCGCTTTTGCACAAGAGGTGGCAGCACCCGCTACCGAAGCTGCGACAGCTACTGCTGCTGCAGTAACCACACCCGCACCCGAAGCGACCGAAGCTGCCGTCGAGGCAGCCACGACGATAATCAAGGCGCCCACCATCGAGCAGATGGCGGGCATGGTCGACAAGGGCGACACCGCCTGGATGCTGATCTGCTCCGCGTTAGTGCTGATGATGTCGATCCCAGCACTGGCGCTGTTCTACGGCGGTCTGGTCCGGGCCAAGAACATGCTCAGCGTGCTGATGCAGGTGTTCATGATTGTTTCGGTGACAGGCCTGCTGTGGTGCGTCGCCGGCTATTCGCTCGCCTTTACCAGCGGCGGCGAAAACCACTTCATCGGCGGCCTTTCAAAGGCCTTGCTGGCCGGTGTCGATAACACCACGCTCGCTGCAACGTTCAGCAACAACGTCTATATTCCCGAGCTGACTTTCGTGGTCTTCCAGATGACCTTCGCGATGATCACTCCGGCGCTGATCGTTGGCGCGTTCGCAGAACGCATCAAGTTCTCCTCGCTCCTGATCTTCGTCGTGTTGTGGTCATTCGTGGTCTATTATCCGATCGCTCACATGGTCTGGTACTGGGCTGGCCCAGACTTCCTGCCTGACGCACCGACCGATGCTGGCATGATGTGGGCCTGGGGCGCCCTCGACTTCGCTGGCGGCACCGTGGTTCACATCAACGCGGGTATCGCCGGACTTGTCGGCTGTCTGATGATCGGCAAGCGTCACGGCTATCCAAAGGAGCCGATGCCTCCGCATTCGCTGGTGATGACCATGATCGGCGCAAGCCTGCTGTGGGTCGGCTGGTTCGGCTTCAACGCCGGTTCCAACCTCGAAGCCAATGGCGTCACTGCGGTCGCTTTCATCAACACCATGGTGTGCACCTGCGCCGCTGCCGTCTCGTGGGCACTGGTCGAGCAGATCCACCACGGCAAGCCTTCGCTGCTCGGTGCCGTTACCGGTGCGGTTGCGGGACTGGTCGCGGTTACTCCTGCCTCTGGCTTTGCCGCGCCGATGACAGCGATCGCGCTCGGGTTTGTCGTCTCGCCGCTTTGCTACCTGTTCGTGGCCTGGATCAAGCCGAAGCTCGGCTATGACGACAGCCTCGACGTGTTCGGTGTCCACTGCATTGGCGGCATCGTTGGCGCAATCGCAACCGGCATCGTCGCCGCGCCTTCGCTCGGCGGTCAGGGCTACTTCGACTACACTGTCTTCCCGGCTGGCTTCGACCCTGATGCGTACAGCATCAGCGGCCAGGTCATCACCCAGATCAAGGCCGTGCTCGTCACGCTCTTGTGGTCGGGTATTGGCAGCGCGATCCTCTTCTTCATCATCGACAAGACACTGGGCCTGCGTCCCAACGCCGAAGATGAACAGCAGGGTCTCGATCTCACCAGCCACGGCGAACGGGCATATAACTCGTAAGCCGATAACCAGTTTGGCGGGGCGGGGTTTCCTCCTCTCCTCCCCCCCCTCCCCGCCATCCGATGTTCCTCCTGCGAACACACAACTCAATGGGCCGAAGCTTCGCAGCTTCGGCCCTTTTTTCGTACGCGGCATTTTGCTAGCATGTCGTCCAATCAGGTGATCCGGCGCTGAAGTGAACGGGGATGTCGCGCGGCGACAATCTCGACAGGATGATCGGACAGGGGGAAGTGCGATGAAATACATCATATCGATCATCAAGCCGTTCAAGCTCGAGCAGGTGCGCGATGCGCTCAGCGCGGCAGGTGTTGCCGGGATGACGATTTCTGAGGTGAAGGGCTTCGGGCGGCAGAAGGGCCAGACCGAGATCTATCGTGGCGCGGAATACACCACCAACATGCTGCCCAAGGTTAAGATCGAGATTGCTACGACCGACGCTATGACTGCGAAGGTCGTCGAGACGATCCAGCAGGCCGCCAGCACCGAGGCCATCGGCGACGGTAAGATCTTCGTCTTCGATCTTGAATCGGCACTGCGTATCCGCACGGCCGAAACCGGCGATCAGGCGCTATGAGCATTGCGCGAAAAAGCATGTCCTGAGCCTGACGGAAGCGAAGCTGATCCGAAGGATCAACGGTGGAAACCGGTTATTCTCAATTAGCGATGCGAGAACAAGAAAATTGAATTATTCGTCGGGCGCGTTTGCGGCGAGCATGTCGATCATCGCCCGAACCGGCGTCAAGTCGTAGCCCGCGCCAGCCGCCTGACTGGCCAGCTTCTGCGGGTTCCGTCCCCGGCTCGCTTCTGCCAGTGACCACAGCAGGGTAGAGCGTGTGCCTGATCGGCAATAGGCCAGGACCGGACCATCTGTCCTGGCGAGCGCCTCCACCATTGCGGTGACCTGGGTCTCGCTGAAGCCCGCATGGGTCACGGGGATCGCCACATAGCCCATGCCAGCCGAGCGCGCGGCCTGCTCGATTACGGGCCCGGGCGTTTGATCTTCGCTCTCGTCCTCGGGGCGGTTGTTGATGACCAGCCGGACGCCGAGTTGCTCCGCTTGAGCCAGGTCGGCCACTTCGATCTGAGGGCTGGCATAGAACCTGTCGGTCACTTTGCGGAACATGACATTGGCCTTTGCGATTTTTCATCCTGAATTACGGCAACAAGCGCCAATTGGCACCGACGTCAAGGTGGGCGGGGCAATAGCGGCGCGCCCACGTAAATCCCGTGATTGGCGACGCAAGGTGCAACTCGCGAATGTGTTCGCAATCTTGTGGAAAATCGTATAAGTAATGACGTGAAAAGGGAGTGCTTCGACCTCTGGTTGCGGCTCTCCCCTAGGCTGGGTGCGGTTCGTCCACGCTGCTCGGCCCAGGTGCGTGGGGCGATTCGAAGGTTTGTTTGCAGAGATGAGTTTTGAAAGAGGGCGTCGCGGTAGGGGACGTGATAAGCGCGATCGGTTTGGCGAAGATGATTTCGATCCCTTCTTCGGCGGGCAACAAAGCAATGCAGGAAGCGACGACCGCTTCGGCGGCGGCAGTAGCAGTGGCGGCGGTGACCGCTTCGGCGGCGGCGGCGCTCGAGCAGGCGGTGGCGGCTTCAGTGGCGGAGCCCCGCGCGGCGGTGGCGGAGGTGGCGGCATGCCCGCACAGGTCGTCGGCCAGGGCAAGGGTGTCGTCAAATTCTTCAACGCTGGCAAGGGCTTCGGCTTCATCCAGCGCGACGATGGCGGCGAGGACGTGTTCGTCCACATCAGTGCGGTCGAGCGGGCCGGGCTCGATGGTCTTGCCGAAGGGCAGGAGCTCGAGTTCCAGCTGGTCGATCGCGGCGGCAAGATTTCCGCCAGTGACCTGCAGATCGTCGGCGACGCCATTCCGGTTGAAAAGCGCGAGGCACCGCCTCAGCGTCAGCTGACCGGCGAGAAGGCTTTGGGAACGGTCAAGTTCTTCAATACCATGAAGGGCTTCGGCTTCATCACTCGCGATGACGGCCAGCCGGACGCTTTCGTCCATATCAGCGCGGTCGAGCGATCCGGCTTGTCCGGACTCAACGAGGGTGACCGAGTCGAGTTCGATATCGAGGTGGACCGACGCGGCAAATATTCCGCAGTCAATCTCGTCCCGCAATAGGAGCAGGCTAGTCCACGCTGCTCCAGGTGCTGAACCGGAGCGCGTAACAATCACAACGCGCGAATATGGCGGCACCGGGCATAGAGCTTGGCGGCCGCCATTTTCGTTTTCGCATTACGAATTCATTCGAGGATCAAAACCATGTCGATCACTCCGCTCATGCCCGTCTATGGCCGGTGCGATGTCCGGCCGGTGCGCGGCGATCATTGTCACCTGATCGGCGAAGACGGCCAGCGCTACCTGGATTTCGCGGCAGGGATTGCCGTCAACGCGCTCGGCCACACGCATCCTGGGCTGACCGGCGCCATCGCGCGCCAGTCGCAGACGCTGATGCACGTCTCCAACCTCTATGGCAGCCCGCAAGGCGAGCATCTGGCGCAGCGCCTTGTCGATCTCACCTTCGCCGATACGGTGTTCTTCGCCAATTCGGGCGCCGAGGCCGTCGAATGCACGATCAAGACGATGCGGGCCTATCACCAGCACGGCGGCGATGCGAACCGGTTCGAGATCATCACCTTCCGCAATGCCTTTCACGGGCGGACGATGGGCACGATCAGCGCCTCGAACCAGGGAAAGCTCCATTCGGGCTTCCTGCCGCTGCTTCCGGGGTTCCGCTATGTGGAATTCGACAATCTTGATGAAGCGAAGGCAGCCGTGGGTCCTCAGACCGCGGGTTTCCTCGTCGAACCGATCCAGGGCGAAGGCGGAGTGCGCATCGCTTCGCAGGCGTTCATCGAAGGCTTGCGCGCACTGTGCGACGAGCACGATCTCATGCTTGCTTTCGATGAAGTGCAGTGCGGGGTCGGCCGGATCGGCAGGCTCTATGCCTACGAGCACTATGGGATTGCGCCCGATGTGCTCGCATCGGCAAAAGGATTGGGCGGCGGCTTCCCCGTCGGTGCCTGCCTTGCGACCGAAAACGCCGCGCGCGGCATGACCATTGGCACGCATGGTTCGACTTATGGCGGCAATCCGCTCGGCATGGCGGCGGCAGAGGCCGTGCTCGACGTGGTAGCGGACGAAGCGTTTCTCGCCGATGTTCGCGCCAAGGGCGACCGGCTACGCGGCAGGCTCGAACAGTTTATCGGCAACTATCCCGACCTTTTCGAGGAAGTGCGGGGAATCGGCTTGATGATCGGACTGAAGCTCAAGGCAGAGCCGCGCGATTTTGTGGCTCACTTGCGCGAGACCCACCACGCGTTGACCGTTTCGGGAAGCGACCAGATAGTGCGCATCGTGCCGCCGTTGGTCATTAGCGATGACCACATCGACGAGTTCATGGACAAGTTGTCGGCAGCTGCTGCCAGTTACCAACCCGCAGAGATGGCGAAATGACCAGACACCTGCTCGATCTGAGTGACGCCGGAGGCTATGCCATCGCGGCGATGATCAACGATGCGATCGACCGTAAGTCCGCACGCAAGGTCCTGCCCAAGGGCAAGCCGGATGCCGATCGCCCGCTGGAAGGGCGGGTTCTCGCAATGATCTTCGAGAAGAACTCGACCCGTACGCGTGTCAGCTTCGACATGGCGATGCGTCAGCTCGGCGGCACCTCGCTGGTCCTGGATGCCGCGAGCACGCAGCTTGGGCGCGGCGAAACAATTGCCGATACGGCGCGGGTGCTGAGCCGGATGGTCGATGCCATCATGATCCGCACCGATGATCACGTCAAGGCCGAGGAAATGGCTCGCCATGCAACTGTGCCGGTCATCAACGGGCTGACCGACAGGTCGCATCCGTGCCAGATCGTGGCCGATCTGCTCACCATCGTCGAGCGGAGCAAGGCGCTTCCCGGTCTGGAGGTGGCATGGCTCGGCGATGGCAACAACGTGCTCCATTCAATCCTTGAAGCTGCCGGACTCATGAAGTTCAACGTCCGGGTCGCAACGCCGGCAGGCTACGAGCCCGATGCGGATTTCGTGATCGATGCGCGCGCGGGCGGAGCACAAGTAACCCTGACCCGCGATGCCGCCGCTGCGGCCTCAGCCGCCGATGTCGTGGTAACTGACACCTGGGTTTCAATGGGGCAGGATCACGCCGCCGAGAAGTTGGCGGCGATGGAACCCTATCAGGTCAATGCTACGCTCATGCGCCGGGCAAAGCCGGACGCGATCTTCCTGCATTGCCTGCCCGCACATATCGGTGAAGAGGTGACGCAGGACGTGTTCGAAAGCGCTCAATCAGCCGTATTCGACGAGGCAGAGAACCGAATTCATGCGCAGAAGTCGATCCTGTTGTGGGCGTTCGGCCTTCTGTGAATACCGACATTTCCACCACAGAGGCCGAAACCGGGTTCGACCGGGTTCTGGCCTTCTCGATCCCTCACCGCGATGCGCGCGGCCGGATCGCCAGGCTGGGACCGGTTCTGGATACCATTCTGTCAGCGCACGACTATCCCGCACCCATAAGGCTTCTGCTTGGCGAAGCACTGGTGCTGACCGCGCTGATGGGGTCGTTGATGAAGGATCCGGCGAGTCAGCTTACCTTTCAAGCCCAGGCCGAAGGAGCGATCGTAGACCTGCTTGTCTGCGACTACCGAGATGGCGAACTGCGCGGATATGTCCGCCACGATTCCGACAGGCTCGACCAGGTCGGTGCCAACCCTAATTTGGAGGCGCTTTTCGGGAGCGGCTATCTGGGTATCACCTTTGATCTTGAAACCAGTGCAGAGCGCTATCAGGGGATTGTTCCTCTCGAAGGTGAATCGCTGGCGCGCGCATGCGAATCCTATTTCGTGCGCTCGGAACAGATTCCGACACTGATCCGGGTCGGCATGAGGAATTCGGGGAAGGGCGCGATCGCCGCGGGGCTGTTGATCCAGCACTTTCCAGACGGCGAGGAAGGCCGCGAGCGCCTGCATGCCAGGGAGGAAAATCCCGAGTGGGAGCATGTCGCCACGCTCGGTGGTTCGATCCGGCACGATGAACTGGTGGATGCCGACCTGTCACTTGAACAGATCGTATGGCGACTGTTCCATGAAGAACGGGAAGTGCGGGTCGAACCGCAGGCTCAATTGACAAGAGGGTGCCGTTGCACCGGGGAGCATTATCAAAAGGTGTTGGCGAAGTTTCCTGCAGAGGAACTCAACGACATGCGCGATCAATCGGGCACTATTCCGGTGGAATGCGCATTTTGTTCGAAGGTCTTGGATATCGACGTGTAAGCTCCGGTTAAGGGGCTGTGCGCTAATAACCTCCGTCGATCATGTTTGGCCGTGAGCGCGACTGTCGTGATATCCTCAGGATCGCACGGCATTCCGACCAGTCAGGAACTACCTGCAAATGCGAAATTTCACCTGGATTGTGTTGCCTTTCGCAGTGTCAGCAGCTCTGACAGGTGCGGTGTGGGCGCAGAACGCGCAGCTGGCCATGCTCGGTCAGCTTGAGCGTGGGAGCTGGTCGCTGACCTATCGCGACGAATATCCCGAGAGCGGCAAGATTTGCCTCGCCGGTGGCAGGGACCTTATCCAGCTGCGCCATTCGCACCTCAAGTGCCGCAGCACCGTAGTCGACGACTCGCCGCATGAGGTGACCATCCAATACACGTGTCCCGGAAATGGCTTCGGCCGAACACACATTCGGCGAG
Organism: Novosphingobium sp. Chol11; assembly: GCA_945906005.1. GTDB lineage: Bacteria > Pseudomonadota > Alphaproteobacteria > Sphingomonadales > Sphingomonadaceae > Novosphingobium. Next base: position 15,898 of record CAMDQY010000032.1, read on the forward strand.
AATCGGATCGCTTGGTCCAGATCGATACGCAAGGGATCGAGAACAGCCTGCCATTTGCGTTTTCTGCCGAGGCCCGCTGGACGGGTGCCTGCCAACGCTGATGCAGTTTGCCTTGGCGGATCATGCCGGATAATCGGACTTAATGCCAAATGTGCAAGAGCCGGGAACCGGTCGTGAAGCTGTCGTGCTGCTTTCCGGTGGCCTCGATTCGATGGTCGCGGCGGCGCTGGCTCGCGAGGCGGGCTTTCGCATCAATGCCCTGACTATCGACTATAACCAGAGGCATCGTCGCGAGATTGAGAGCGCACGCGAAATTGCCGGTCTGCTCTGCGCCGTGCGTCACATTGTACTCCCGCTTGATCTGCGACAGTTTGGGGGCTCGGCTCTAACTGACGAAATCGAAGTTCCCAAGGCAGGCCTGGAACCGGGGATTCCGGTCACTTATGTTCCGGCGCGAAATCTAGTGTTTCTCTCGCTAACGCTGGCTTGGGCCGAGGCACTAGGCGGGCAGGATATCTTCATCGGCGTGAACGCACTCGACTATTCAGGCTACCCGGATTGCAGACCAGAATTCATAGCCGCATTCGCCGATCTGGCCGACCTTGCGACCAAGCGCGGCTCAGAAGGAGAGCGCTTCACGATCCACGCGCCGTTGCAGCACATGTCGAAAAGCGAAATAGTGCGCGAAGCCGCACGTCTGTCCCTTCCGACTGGGATGAGCTGGTCCTGCTACGATCCGACCGCTACCGGGCAGGCCTGCGGGCTTTGCGATAGCTGCCGCTTGCGCAAGGCGGGCTTCGAGCAGGCGGGACTTGCAGATGGAACCGGCTATGCGGTTTAGCCAAAGTTGGCTTCGCGCCGCCGGACATCGTTTCGGCCCTGCCAAGTAACCTCGGACATGGGCGGCGAACCGAGTCCCTTTGCCGACGAACTGAGTCCGGCACGCAACCGACATGCGGTTTTCGGCTTTCCGCTTGCAGCACAAATCGAATATGGAAGCTCATTCTACGTTCAGGGCGCACGTGTGAAGGCGCAATTTATCCGGTGGAGATCTAACAGGTGTTGAGCAACCGCTTTGCCCGAACAGCATCGCTTGCAATGGCAGCCGCGGCGCTTGTTGTTGCTGTGCCCGCCTTGGCGCGCAGCAAAAAAGACAAAGAAGTTGTGCAGCCCGATGTCGTGAATCCGCGGCTCGCCGGATTTGCGCAAGGTTTGGCAGTCCATAGCTATTACAAGCGCTATCGCGGGCCCTATTGGTTCAAGGACAATGGTGCGGCGGCCAATCGGTTGGCTGCTCTGCTTCGCCGGGCGCAATTGGAAGGAATATCGCAGGGACCGAGCCTGGCGGCCGAGATTGAGAATGCCGCATTGGCAGCCAAGTCTCAGGACAAGACACAGCGAGCGGAGGCAGAACAGCTGCTTTCGGCAATCTGGGTCACCTATGTCGAGACAATTCAGCGGCCGACTGCTGATGTCATTTATGGCTATCCGGCGCTTGCTCCACGACCGACTGCGCCTGACAGGGTGTTGTCAGCGGCCGCCGCCGCTCCGTCGCTTGCACAACATCTCGACGAAGTGGCCGCCGTCAATCCGATTTACAGCCAGCTGCGCGATTCCGCCTGGGCTCAACTTGGTAGTATTCCCGTTGCAGTGCCCGACCGGCGGATTGTGATGAATCTCGAGCGCCTTCGGTCGCTGCCGAAGACCGAACGCTTCGCCATGGTCAACATCGCGGCACAAACCCTGACGATGTACGAGTATGGCAAACCAGTAGATTCCATGAAGGTGATCGTCGGCATGCAGGACTTGCCGACACCGATGATTTCCAGCGTGATCTACTATGCGACCTTCAACCCATACTGGAACGTGCCGGAACACCTTGTTCGCAAGACGGTTGCCCCGAACGTTCTAAAGAACGGCGTGGCGTATCTCACCACGCGTGGGTATCAGGTGATGACCAGCTGGGCGGCGGATGCGACTGCCATTTCGCCCAGCACGATTGACTGGAAAGCGGTGGCTTCAGGAAGCGTAAGGATCCGAGTTCGACAGATGCCGAATGCGGACAACTCCATGGGCAAGCTAAAATTCTCGTTCGAGAACGGGGAAGGCATATTCCTTCACGATACGCCGACAAAGGAATATTTCGCCAAGACGCAGCGCACGCTCAGCAATGGTTGCGTCAGACTGGAAGATGCGCGCCGCTTCGGACGCTGGCTGCTCAAGCGGGAGTCGGCTGCACCTTCGACAACGCCCGAGCACTTCGTCCAGCTCCCGGCGGGCGTGCCAGTCTACATAACTTATCTCACCGCCATGGAAAGCAGCGGAAAGATTGTATTCCTGGACGACATCTATGGGTGGGATGCAGGCGGCAGGTTCAAGCCGCTCGGTGCGGCGGCAAGCGCAGCTCGCTAATTTCCGATCATTGGCTGGTGGAGTATCCGCTGGCCGAATGAAGTGCTGGCCCTATCGCGACCGATACGCGCGCCCACTTCAGGCGTACCTTGCATCGAAGTGCCTCAATACTTCCTACACGAAAAGGGCAGGAACGTTTCCGTTCCTGCCCTTTTCCATTGCAGATGATTTAAGGCCGTGGCTTAGCCGCGTTCCGGCTCCGGCGGCGGCGGCATCGGGCACGCTTCGTTCACACCAACCACGGTGCCATCCGGGCAGGTCATCGCCTGCGGCGGAGACGGAGTCCTACTCAGTGGACTCCAGAGAGCACCACTAAGCAGTATTATTACATTGTGCTACAGTATGTTAGCTTACATTAGCCCCTTGTAAGCTCCAGCAAGACTCACTATTAT
>CAMDQY010000033.1 GCA_945906005.1 Novosphingobium sp. Chol11
GTGCGGTTCCATGCGGTTTACTGGCCCGCCTTTCTTTGGTCGGCGGGGCTGCCATTGCCCAAGCAGGTCTTCGGCCACGGCTTCCTGCTCGCGCGCGGCGAGAAGATGTCGAAGTCGCTGGGCAATGTGGTCGATCCGCTGGAGCTTGCGGACCATTTCGGCGTCGATCAGCTTCGCTATTTCCTGATGCGTGAGATCGTCTTCGGACACGACGGGAGCTATTCGGCGGAGGCTATCGTCACGCGCTGCAATGCCGAGCTGGCGAACAGCTTCGGTAATTTGGCGCAGCGGGTGTTGTCGATGATTTTCAAGAATCTGGATGGCCAAGTTCCGCAATGGGGCAATGATCCGGCGGACATGCAGCTTAGGTCTGATGTTCGTAGCTCTGTGCTGAATGAACTTTGCACCGGTTATCGAAATCTGACCTTCTCATCCGGGCTAGATGGCTGGATGAAGGCGGTTTTTGCATGCAATCAGTATGTCGATGAAATGGCTCCCTGGGCGCTCAGGAAAACCGATCCCGAGCGCATGTCAGAAGTGCTGGGCACGCTCTATCGCTGCATCATTGATCTTGCCATCGGCTTGATCCCGGTCACGCCGGACTCTGCAAATCGGCTTCTCGACGCTTTGGGATTCCCACCGGAGGATCGGTCCTTCATCTGGATCGCAGACGGTAATCCCGGGAATCCTCGGATCGATTTGCCTGTCCCCATATTTCCGCGCCTTGAGTCGCTCGTCGATGATCAACCAGCCTGACCCCACCCGTCACCCTGAACTCGTTTCAGGGTCCATCTTGCCGAGCGGTCCGACTCTGCAATGCACATGGATGCTGAAACGAGTTCAGCATGACGGGCTTCTATGTGTGCACACATGCTGATCGATTCGCACTGCCACCTGCAATACAAGGGGCTGGTCGAGGATCAGGCGGGCGTCCTTGCTCGGGCGCGCGAGGCCGGAATCGGCGGTTTTCTCAATATCTCGACGCGCCGGAGCGAGTGGCAGGCGGTGATCGCCACCGCCGCGCGCGAGCCGGACGTGTGGGCATCTGTCGGCATCCATCCGCACGAGGCGGACAAGCACGCCGACCTTGGCGCGCAGGAATTGCTAGACGCCGCCGCTCATCCCAAGGTGATCGGAATTGGTGAAACCGGTCTTGACTACTATTACGATCACTCGGACCGCGAAACGCAAGCCGCGCTGTTTCGGATGCACCTGTCTATCGCGCGCGAGACCGGATTGCCCGCGATCATCCACACCCGCGAGGCGGAAGAAGATACTGCCCGGATCGTGACCGAGGAAATGGAAAAGGGGGCGTTTCCGGCGCTGATCCACTGCTTCACAGCCTCTGCGGAATTTGCCCGAAAGATGCTCGATCTGGGGCTTTCGATCTCGCTGTCGGGAATTGTGACCTTCAAGAATGCCAAGGACTTGCAGGACGTAGCCAAGCAATTGCCTGAAGATAGGCTGCTGGTCGAAACCGATGCCCCGTTTCTTGCTCCCGTGCCGCATCGCGGCGCAGTCTGCGAACCGAGCTTTACGGCCGATACGGCGCGCTTCGTGGCGGGTCTGCGCGGTGTCGATGCGGCAAGGCTGGCTGACGTCACCTCGCGCAATTTCTTAGGCCTGTTCACCAAGGCGGCGCTGTGAAAGCCATCGTCCTTGGCTCCGGCACCTCGACCGGAGTTCCGCGCCTTGGCGGGGAAAGCGGACAGGACTGGGGCAATTGCGATCCCGGCGAGCCGAAAAACCGCCGTTCGCGCGTTTCGATCGTGGTGGAAAGCGATGAAGGCAAGCGGCTCCTGGTCGATACCTCGACCGATTGCCGCAGCCAGCTTCTCGCCTGCGGCATCGCGCGGATTGACGCTGTGTTCTGGACACACGATCACGCCGACCACTGTCATGGCATCGATGATCTGAGGCCGTTGCGATACGGACGCGGCGGCCCGATTCCGGGCTATGCCGCCGAAGAAACCGTGCGCCGCCTGCGCCAGCGCTTCGGGTATGTGTTTGCCGGACAGTTCGGCTACCCGACCATCGTTACGCTCGAAAATCTCGATACGCTGCGAATGTGCGCGGGCTTTGCGGTCCAAAGTTGCCAGATGCTGCATGGTCCGGCGCAATCGACCGGTTATCTCTTTACATGCGATGGTAAATCAATCGGCTACGCGACGGACTTCAGCGAGATTACCCGCGATATGGTACAGCTTTTCGCCGGCGTGGACCTGCTGATCGTCGATTGCCTGCGCCGCGAGCCGCATCCGACCCATGCCAATCTCGACATGGCGCTGGAGCTTTGCGAGGCCGCGCGCGCTGGCCATGGAGTGCTGACGCATCTCGACAAGAGCATGGACTATGCGACATTGAGCGCGGAGACGCCGGACCATGTTTCGGTGGCCTACGATGGCTTGGAGATCGCGTTGTGAGCACCATGGCGGTAATCGGTTCGTTGATTGCGGCCGCTGGCGCATTGATCTTGGCATCGCGGGGCCTCGTCGGCGTTCCGCGCCCTAAGTTCGTTCGATATGGCTTGATCTGGGGAGTTATCATCCTTGTGCTGGTCCTCATGCTGAGGGTGGCAGGGGCATGAACCAGTCCGCCGCACCGATTTATATTTAACATAATATATATTATCATTCCAATATGTCCGAACCAGGCCAAACCCCGCTAGACCGCCTCCTCTCGATTATGGCACGGTTGCGTGATCCGCAGACCGGCTGCGAGTGGGATCGCGCGCAGGACTTTGCGACGATTGCGCCGTACACGATCGAGGAAGCCTACGAGGTTGCTGATGCCATCGCGCGTGGCGACATGGCGGCTCTTCGCGATGAGCTTGGCGATCTGCTGCTGCAAGTTGTGTTCCATGCGCGCATCGCCGAGGAAGCTGGTCATTTCGCGTTCGATCAGGTTGCCGAGGCGATCTGCGCCAAGCTGGAGGCGCGCCATCCGCACATCTTTGGCGATGGCGATGAGCACACCAGCCAGACCGACCGCTGGGAAGCGCTCAAGTCGCAGGAACGCGCCGCGAATGGTGCCACCAGCGCGCTCGATGGCGTTGCTTTGGCGCTGCCCGCCTTGATGCGGGCTGAAAAGCTCCAGAAGCGGGCCGCGCATGCAGGGTTCGACTGGCCGGACGCGGCTGGTCCCGCTGCCAAAGTCATCGAGGAGATGGACGAATTGTCTGCCGCTGCCAGTGAAGCCGAGCACATTGAGGAAGCGGGCGATCTGCTGTTCGCCGCCGTAAATCTCGTCCGCCACAATGGAGTTGCGCCCGAGGACGCCCTACGCACGGCCAGTGCCAAGTTCGAGCGCCGGTTTCGTGAAATGGAACGCATCGCTTCGGCGGAAGGCAAGGTTTTCGCGGAGCTTTCGTTCGATGAGCAGGAGGCACTTTGGCAGGCGGCCAAAGCGTCAGAGCGCGGTGAATCGCCCTAGCTCGCGATCGCTCAGCCGCACAGTCAGACGAATTTGCGGACTGCCACCATCGCCTTCCATCGCCTCTTCTGAGATAATATCGCCTCGCGCGCGCAGGAACGCGATCCGCTGACCGTCCGTTGCCGGCAGCATGAAGGTGCACACGCGCGAGTCCACCGTCAGCATCTCGCCCGCCATTTCGAGCAACTGATCGCAACCTTCGCCCGTAAGGGCTGAAAGGCACACGATCTTTTCATCGGGCCGCGCCATGATCGCTGCGTTCAGTTCAGCGCGGCGCTGCGGCGAAACCAGATCCCACTTGTTCCACGCCTCGACAATCGGGATGGTTGGTTCGCCCCCCTCCTCCTCGCTGCCGAACAGCCCCAGCCCGCCAAGCACATCGATAACCTGGCGCTTTTGCTGATCGCTGTCGGGATTGGCGATGTCGCGGACATGTACGATCACGTCCGCTGCGGTCACTTCCTCAAGCGTAGCGCGAAAGGCAGCGACTAGCTGGGTTGGCAGGTCCGAGATGAAGCCGACGGTGTCGGACAGAATCGCCTTTTCAACTCCCGGCAGACGGATGGCGCGCATCGTCGGGTCGAGCGTGGCGAACAGCAGGTCTTCTGCCATCACCGATGCGCCGGTGAGGCGGTTGAACAAAGTTGATTTGCCCGCATTGGTATAGCCCACCAGCGCGATCACCGGCCACGGCGCCTTCTCGCGCCGGTCGCGGTGCAGACCGCGGGTGCGCCGCACCTGCTCCAGCTCGCGCCGGATGCGGGCCATGCGGTCGCGAATCATGCGCCGGTCGGCCTCGATCTGGGTTTCGCCGGGGCCGCCAAGGAAGCCGAAGCCGCCGCGCTGGCGCTCAAGGTGGGTCCAGCTGCGCACCAGCCGCCCGGCCTGATAGTCGAGATGGGCGAGTTCGACCTGAAGGCGGCCTTCGGCAGTGGCTGCGCGTTCGCCGAAGATTTCGAGGATCAGGCCGGTGCGGTCGATCACCTTGCGCTTGGTTTTTTCCTCAAGATTGCGCTGCTGGATTGCGCTCAGCGCGCCATCGACGATGATCAGGTCGGCTTGGTTCTGCTCGCAGGCGACGGCAATGTTCTGCACCTGCCCTTCGCCGAAGAGCGTCGCGGCGCGGGCCTGACGGATAGGCAGGGTAAAGGCATCGGCAACGACGATGCCGATGGCGAGCGCAAGTCCCCTCGCCTCTTCGAGACGAGCTTCGGGATCCTGCGCGTTCTTCCCGCGCATGTGGGGATAGACGACGAGCGCGCGCGAGCCGCGCGTCACCTCGCCGTTCAGGTCATCCTCGAAAATACTCTTTATACCTCGATAGGGCGGTTAGTCGTCGAGCCCGGCCTCTTCGTGCGCCTGAAGATCGACCGGAGTCACCGGCTGGATCGTCGAAACGGCGTGCTTGTATGCAAGCTGGACGTAGCCTTCGCGCTCGAGCAGCATGCAGAACAGATCATAAGCCGCCACTCTGCCCTGCAACATCACCCCGTTGACGAGGAACATGGTTGCCTGCACGCGCTCTTCAAGGATGCTGCCAAGAAATACGTCTTGGAGCAGCCGAACCTTCTTGCAGCCAAGATCAGCAGATTGGAACTGCTCGGCATCGACGGGCGCGCTCGGCATGATCGTGGATATGGCGTGCTTGTAGACAAGCTGTGACTGGCCGTCGCGACGCAGCAGGATCGAAAAATTGTCGAACCAGGTGACGATACCCTGAAGTTTCACGCCTTTTACCAGAAACATGTTGACGGGCACCTTGTTCTTGCGCAGCAAGTTGAGGAACTGATCCTGCAGATTCTGCCCGCCGGCCTTGCTCAGCGGCTTTACCTCGGCGACTACCGGTTCCGGTTCGGGCGCTTTGGGCCGAGGTCTAGCTGAAAGGGTACGTCCGGCCATGAGTCGGCTCCTTGCTGTCATTGGCGGCAAACCGAGGTCCGGCCGCAATCTGGCGAGCACACTGCCCGCCGCTTCGAATGGCAGTTTTATAGCTTTGCTGCAATGCAGTAAATCGCAAAATGCCTATAAGGTTCCCGCAAGAGCCTGATCGTCTCAAATCGAAGCACAGGGACTGCGAGTTGAGGCGTGAATCAGGCTCTAAACATATAGCGAGGCCATGATTCACGCCTCAGGCCGATTCGACCTGAGGCGATAATGGCCTTGAAAATCAGTCCTCGAAGCCGCCGTCCTTGCGATCTGTCATCCCCAAAAGCTTGAGTTTCCGGTGGAGGGCCGAGCGTTCCATCCCGATATAGGACGCCGTCTTCGAGATATTGCCGGAAAACCGCTGGATCTGGACCCGCAGATATTCGCGCTCGAAGTGCTCGCGCGCCTCGCGCAGCGGCACGCTCATCATCGCCGAAACCTTCGAATTGCCTTGCAGGTTGGTCTCTAGAATCTCGGGCGGCAGCATATGCACTTCGATCCGGGCAAGGTCCTCGCGCGGGGTCATTATCACCGTGCGTTCGACCACATTGCGCAGCTGGCGCACATTGCCCGGCCAGCCATAGCCCTGGAGCGCGGCCAGGGCCTCATTGCTGATCGTCGGCGGTGAGACGCCCTGTCCGGCCGAAAACCGGGTGAAGAAATGCTCGGCAAGCGCGGGAATATCCTCGCGCCGCTCGCGCAGCGACGGCACAACGAGTGGCACCACGTTCAGACGGTAGAGCAGGTCTTCGCGAAACCTGCGTTCGGCGATTTCGCGCTCGAGATCGCGTGAGGTCGACGAGACGACGCGCACGTCGACACCGATCAGCCGGCTGCCGCCCACGCGCACGAAGCGCTGATCGGTCAGGACGCGAAGGATGCGCGCCTGGGTCGAGAGCGGCATGTCGGCCACTTCGTCGAAATACAGCGTGCCGCCATCGGCCATTTCGAGCAGGCCCGGGCGCACAAGATTACCGTCCTGTTCCTCTCCGAAAAGTTCCTGTTCGAACCGTTCGGGCGTGATTCGTGCAGAATTGACGCTGACGAAGGCATGGTCGGCACGCTGGCTCCAGGCGTGGAGCAGGCGGGCGGCGACTTCCTTGCCCGATCCGGCCGGCCCGGTGATCAACATCCGGCTTCCGGTCCCGGCGACTCGCTTGATAGTGGCGCGCACCTGATTGATTGCCGAGCTGACGCCGGTGAATTCGCCCTCGACCGGACTGTCGCTCCGCAGTCGTGCATTCTCGCGCCGCATGCGCTGGGTCTCGGTTGCCTTCCCTACCAGATGCAGCAGCTTTTCGGCCTCGAAGGGCTTTTCGATAAAGTCCACTGCGCCCCGGCCAATCGCGGCGACCGCAGTGTCGATGTTGCCGTGCCCGGAAAAGATGATGACCGGCAGGTCGGGCTCGCGCCGCTTGATCTCGTCGAGAACTTCGAGCCCATCCATCTTGCTGCCATGCAGCCACACGTCGAGCAGCACGAGGCTTGGGCGCTTCTCGTCGACTGCGGCGAGCGCCTCGTCGCTGGTGCCTGCGGTTCGGCAGTCGTAGCCCTCGTCGCTGAGGACGCCAGCGACCAGTTCGCGAATGTCGCGCTCGTCATCTACGATTAAAATATCGAGTGCCATAAGTCCCTTGTTCTACTGCTATTCTGCTGCCTGATTTGCCTGCCGCGACGCCATCGGATCGCGCGCAAAGCTCATGGTGACGGTCGCGCCGCCATCCGCGTTGGTCGAAAAGCTCATTTCCCCGCCGTGTTCCTCGACGATCTTGTTGACGATGGCGAGGCCGAGCCCAGTGCCCTTCTCTCGCGTTGTCACATAAGGTTCGACGATCCGGTCTCTGTCCTGCGGCAGGCCGATACCGTTATCTGCGACCGACACCTCGACCCGGCCGCCACTGGTCCGCAGCGTGACCGCAATCCGGCCCTTGAAGTCCTTGCCCTGCTCCTTGCCGCGAGCTTCGACGGCTTCGATCGCGTTCTTCAGCAGGTTGGTCATTGCCTGCCCGAATTGGTGCCGGTCGCAGGCGATCGGGTCGATTACATCCTCGGCAATAAAGCCGAAGTCGATGTCGGGCCGCGATACTTCCTGGAGGAACAGCGACTGGCGAGTGAGCGCAACAACGTCCTCGTTGCGGAACAGCGGCTTGGGCAGGCGCGCGAACGAGGAGAATTCATCGACCATCTTCCTGAGGTCGCCGACCTGCCGGATGATCGTGCTGGTGAGTTCCTCGAACAGCTCGGGCTTGTCCTCGATCTGCTTGAGGTAGCGGCGAGAGAGCCGCTCGGTGGCAAGCTGGATCGGCGTGAGCGGGTTCTTGATCTCGTGCGCGATCCGCTGCGCGACGTCGGACCACGCGGCCTGCCTCTGGTCGACAAGCTGGCGGGTGATGTCCTCGAAGGTTATGACATGGCCGTTGCGGTCGCGGGTAATTTTCACCGCAAGCGTCCGCAGTTCGCCCGCCTTGCCGTAATGGAGAATTCCGCCGCTCGAACCCTTTTCGGCGAGCGCTGCCAGTTGCGGAGCAACGAGTGCGAACGACAGTCCGACCGGGCCTGGCGCCTCGCAATCGAGCAGCAATTTGTGGGCTGTGCTGTTCATTAGCAGAACCTGTCCCTCGGAATCGAGCGAGACGACGCCTGCGGAAACTGATTCGAGCACTGCCTCGATGAATGCGCGCCGCTCCTGAAGCTGGCGGTTGGCGCTGACAAGATCCTGGGTCTGCTTCTCGATCTGCTCGGTCATCCGGTTGAAGGCGCGATTGAGCAGGCCAATTTCGTCCGCACCGCTGCGTCCCTCGATCCGGAGCGCGAAATTGCCCGCGCCAACCCCGCGGGCAGCATCGACAAGCTGGTAGACCGGCCGGACCTGGCGGTCGGCAAAGCGCAGCGCGAACCACACCGAAAGTCCGACAAGTGCGATCGATATGATGAACAGCGCGATGTTGAAACGTAGCTGGAGCAAGCGCGCCCGGCTCGTGAGCACCTCGTAGGCCTCGACGATGTTCTGCGCTCGCTGTCCCTGGCTGAAGGCAAGAAGGTCCGAACTTCGGGCGGCGTAGAGATAGATGCCCGCGCGCTGGTCGATCGGGATGACCGCTTCGATGCGATTGGCATTGGCGTTGACGACCAGCAGTTCGTCGCCGCCTTCGAGCCGCTTCATGACGTCGCTGCCGATCCGGTCGTAGGAGCTGTTCCCTTCGGGATCGACCACTGCAGCGGTGTGCAGCTTGCCGTCATTACCGTTTTGCAGAATGGCCGATTCGGTGAGTTTGCGATTGACCACCTGGTACGAATAGAATTGCGCGAAATCAGGGCTGGTGATCGGCTGCTTGCTCAGGAAATTGCCGAGGTCCTCCGCCATGGCGACGGATTCGTAGCCGACATCGCGCTGCGCCTGTTCGTAGTAGCCACGCGCCAACTTGTTGGCGTTTTCCAGCATTCCGCGCGAGTTGTCGGAAAACCAGAATTCGACGCCCGACTGGAACAGGAACGAGGCGAAGACCACGACCATAAGTGTCGGCGCGGCAGCGATCAGCGAGAAGATGAACACGAGCCGGACGTGCATGCCGCCGGCCCTGCCCATGTATTGCGCGGTTCGCCTCAGCGCGATGCGCCGCCCGAGCAGAACCAGAATCGCCATGGCTGGAACCAGCGTGCCGACGAGCAGCAGCGCCGTTACGTTCGAGGGGACCAGTTCGCCGTTTTCACCCTGCGAACGAAGCATGACCCAGGTGACCGTCGTCATCACCACGAAGGCGAGGATGGAGACGATCTCGATCACTTCGAACAGATTGGCCCTGCGCGCGGCGACTTTTGCGCGAGGCCACCAACGCGGTGGTGTCCTCGGCCGGGAGGGTGTCGCAGGGTTCATCGTTGCAGGATTACAACACTACTGTTGCTTCTTCGCAAGGAAAATTATGCTGCGATTGCTAGCTTCTCATTGAAAAACCGTCCGGATCGATCTCGAGGTCGCTCAGCCGCTTGCGCAAGGTGTTGCGATTGATCCCCAGCAGGTTTGCCGCACGCAACTGGTTGCCAGCCGTCTGGCGCAACACTGCGGCGAACAGCGGACGCTCGAGTGCTGCCACCGCCTCTGCGTGGATGGTTCCAGGCGCAAGCACTGTCGCGTCGAGCCAGTGCCGCACGGCGTTGTCGAGGTCGATCGGCTGATCGCTGTGAGATCCGCTCTCGCCGGACTCGGCCTCGATCATGTCGACGACTGTTGCGTTATCGATCTGGGTGTCGCGTGCCAGCAACGCGAGCCGATAAACGAAGTTCTTGAGTTCGCGGACGTTGCCGGGCCAGGTCTGACGTGAAAGCAGGTCGGCTGCATCGGTGCCGAGCGTGCGACGCGGCAGCCCTTCGCCTGCCGCAAGGTTTAGGAAATGACGGGCCAGTGCCTCGATGTCTTCGGGCCGTTCACGCAGCGGCGGCATGCGGATCGGCACGACGTTGAGGCGATAGTAAAGGTCCTCGCGGAAGAGTCCTGCTGCAATGCGGGGTTTCAGGTCCTTGTTGGTTGCAGCGACGATCCGCACGTCGAGCGACACTTCCTCGCGGCCGCCCACGCGCAGGATCGTGCCCGATTGAAGCGCGCGCAGCAGCCGCGTCTGCGCCTGCATCGGCATGTCGCCAATCTCGTCAAGAAACAGCGTTCCGCCAGCCGCCTGCTCGAACTTGCCGATGTGGCGCGCGACCGCGCCGGTGAAGGCGCCCTTTTCGTGGCCGAACAGCTCGCTTTCGATCAGCTCGCCGGGAATGGCGGCGGTATTGACCGCCACAAACGGCCCGGAGCGCCGATTGCCAAGCTCATGGATTGCTTCGGCGACAAGCTCCTTGCCGGTCCCCGATTCGCCGAGGATCAGCACGGTCAGGTCGTTGCGGAGCACCCGGCTGATCATGCGGAAGACCGCCTGCATGGCCTGGCTGCGGCCGACCAGCGGCATACCGCCGCCGAGTTGTTCATCCGCCGGCGTGATGTTTCCCATTCCGCGCATGCCGACCGCCTGCCTGACGGTGCGGACCAGCTCGTCGATATCGAACGGCTTGGGGAAATATTCGAAGGCACCGGTGTCGGATGCCCTGACCGCCGTATCGAGCGTGTTCTGGGCGGACAGGATGACGACCGGAAGATCGGGCTGATCGAGCCGGACTGCGGCAAGGCTCTCGATTCCGTCGCCATCGGGCAACATCACGTCGGTGACCAGCGCCGAAAACTCGCGCGCGCGCAGAAGCACATCGCGTTGTGCCAGCGTTTCGCAATGGGTCACCGTGAAGCCATCGTCCTCGAGCGCGGCAGTGATCACCAGCGCAATCGAAGGGTCGTCCTCGACAAGCAGCACGCTCACGCCACGCTCTCCTCTATGCGGTTAGCGCGCCTGCGTTCGCGCGCCATCGGCAGGTGAATGCGGAAATGGGTCAGTCCCATGGCTTCGTCGCGCTCGTGGCTGATACGACCGTTCATATCGCGCACCAGCTTGCGCACCACGGCAAGGCCGAGGCCGTGCCCACTCTTCTTGCTGGTGACGAACGGTTCGAACAGGTGTTCGCGCATCGAAGCGGGAACGCCTGGTCCGTTGTCGCTGATGCGTATCTCGATCGGCAGCCGCACCGGAGCGCGATCCTCTGCCGCCTGAAGCTGCAGGCCGCTGGAAAAGCGGGTGCGCACCTCGATTGAACCATCGGTCTGCGCAGCGCATGCTTCGCGCGCGTTCGCGAGCAGGTTGAGAAGCACTTGCACTAGGCCATAGGGTTCGCCCAGCACCGGCGGCAGCGATGGATCGAATTCCTCGCGGATGGCAATTCTGGGTTGGCCTTGCGGACTGCCAGCCTCGATCACTGCGATAGCGCGGCGCACGATCTCGTGCAGATTGCAGGCGATAACCGGGGGCACGGTTCTGCCGCTGAGCATCTGCATGCGCTCGATCAGCCCGGCGACCCGGTCGACCTCGGCGGTGATGAGATCGGTGAGCGCCCTGTCCTTGTCGTTGAGCTTGCGCGCGACAAGCTGGGCGGCACCGCGAATACCGGCAAGCGGATTGCGGATTTCGTGGGCAAGGATTTCCGGCCCACGTAGGAACAGGTTGTCGCTGCCGCCCGAATCCTCGCCGAGTGCTTCGAAAGCGGCATTGTCCTGGATCGTCATTAGCTGCCAGCCGGGGCAATCGGCGACGGGAGCCGTGGTAATGTCGACACTGCGCGCGCCCAGACCGCGCACCACGATGTCTGCTTCGCGCAACGAAAGCGGGGCCTCGGCATCGGCAAGCCGCTCGATCATGCGTGGGTCGGCAAAGCTGACGATGTCGGTGAAGGCATGCCGCGCCAGCAGCCGCGTGCCTTGCCCGAAAAACTGCTCAGCCAGCGGGTTTGCGGTGGCGATGCGCATTCCCGGGGCGAGCAGGACTACAGCCAGAGGCAGGCTGGCAAGCTGCTTGCGGGCATCGGGAATGCCGGACCTGACCGGGGCGGTCATGCCGCCTGACGCTGCCGCCACGGCGCGTAGAAGGCATTGAGCGCCGCGATCACTTCGTCTGCATCGTCGATGAAATTGACGCGATTACGGAACTCGGCCGAGCCCGGAAGGCCCTTGGTGTGCCAGCCGAGGTGTTTGCGTGCCATGCGGGTGCCGACTTCGAGCCCATAGTGGGCAAGCATAGCCTCGTAATGCTCGATCAGAACAGCGTGCTGTTCATCGAGCGATGGATCGGCAAGTCGCTCGCCGGTGCGCAGCCAGTGCATCACCTGCCCAAGCATCCAGGGCCTGCCATAAGCGCCCCGCCCGATCATCAGTCCGTCCGCGCCAGACTGCGCGATGGCCTGGGCGCAGTCCTCGATCGTGCAGATGTCGCCGTTGACGATCACGGGGATCGTGACGGCCTGCTTGACCGAGCGCACGAAGGCCCAATCAGCCTTCCCCTTGTACATCTGGTTGCGGGTGCGGCCGTGGACCGTGATCATCTGCGCGCCTAGATCCTGTGCGATCCGCGCCAGTTCGGGGGCGTTGAGACAGTCGTGGTCCCAGCCCATTCGCATCTTGACCGTGACAGGAACGTCGACTGCTTTCACGCAGGCCTCGATCAGGCTGGCGGCGAGCTTGAGGTCGCGCATCAGCGCAGAACCGGCATCGCCGCTCGTCACCTTGCGCACCGGGCAACCCATGTTGATGTCGATGATGGCCGCGCCCCGGTCTGCGCTGAGCTTCGCGGCCTCGGCCATCTGCGCGGGCTCGCAGCCGACGAGCTGCATCGAAACCGGCTCCTCAGACAGGTCCCATGCCGCTTTCTGCACCGACTGCCGCGTTTCGCGGATCGCGGCGGGGCTGGCGATCATTTCGGTGACATTGAGGCCCGAGCCATAGCGCCGGACCAGCCGCCGGAACGGAAGGTCGGTCACGCCGGTCATCGGCGCGAGCACAACCGGCGAGGCAATCGTGACCGGGCCAACGGCGATGGGCTTCAAAACTGGAGGAACAGGGGCTTGCATTATCATTGTGCCTAAAAAACAGGCAGCACATAGGGAATTGCCCGGTGGTCGGCAAGCGTTTACCCGCTGGTACGATGAGTGAGGCTCCCTCCCCCCCTTCCCTTGCTGTGGTTATTGTCGCTGCCGGGCAGGGATTGCGCGCCGGCCAGGCGGTGCCCAAGCAATTCGCACATTGGCGTGGCAAGCCGTTGGTCCGGCACTCGGCCGAAGCTTTCGCGGCTGCAGGTTTTTCACCGATCGTGGTAGCTATTCCGGAGGGCGCGGATGAGGTGGCCGCCAAGGCGCTCACCGGAATAGCAGAAGTCCGGTACGTGGTCGGTGGGGCAAGTCGTCAAGCTTCGGTGCGCACGGCGCTTAAGGCGCTCGAACAGGACGCGCCCCAATATGTATTCATCCATGATGCCGCCCGCCCACTCCTGCCTCAGACTGTCATCGACCGGCTGATCGATGCGTTATCGACGCATCAAGGTGCCATACCCGTGCTTCCAGTGATAGATTCGCTGGTCGAGGCGATCGGATCGCAAATGGGCGCCCCTGCCCCTCGAGAGGCGCTGCGCCGCGTGCAGACTCCCCAGGCTTTCAGCTTCGATGCGATCCTCGCCGCGCACCGCGCATGGCACGGCGAGGCGAATGCCGGTGACGATGCGCAAGTCGCCCAGGCCGCCGGGATCGCCGTGGCGCTGATCGAGGGAGACGAGATGCTTCAAAAGGTCACGACGCAATCGGATTTCGCCGCGCCTGTCGCGGCCGTGCGGATCGGCACCGGTTATGACGTGCACCGGCTGGTCGAGGGCGAGGAGCTCTGGCTGTGCGGCGTGAAGATCGAGCACAGCCATGGCCTCAGCGGCCATTCCGATGCCGATGTTGCGATACACGCGCTCGTCGATGCGATCCTTGGCGCGGTGGCCCAAGGCGATATCGGAATTCACTTCCCGCCCAGCGATCCGCAATGGCGCGGGGCGAGCTCCGACCAGTTCCTTGCCCATGCGGCACACCGTGCAAGCCTTGCAGGGTATGCGGTGGGCAATGTAGACCTGACCATCGTCTGCGAAGCGCCGAAGATCGGTCCGCACCGCAAGGCCATGCAAGCGCGGCTTGCGTCAATTCTGGACGTTGACATCGGCGTGGTTAGCGTCAAGGCCACGACCACAGAAGGGCTTGGTCCCATGGGGCGCGGCGAAGGTATCGCCGCCCAGGCCGTGGTCAGCCTAGTAGCAATTTAAGGACATGAAGATGCGAATTGCCGCAATTGTTGCCGCCGCCGCATTTGCCTTCCAGCCCGCGCTGGCCAAGGCAGTGGAAGCGCCCTGCATCACTCCCGTGCAGGCTGCCTCGCTCGCGGGCTACGCCCTGCCCAGCGTAATATCCGGCACTACCAAGCGCTGTTCCACGACTCTTTCGGAAAAATCCTTCCTCAAGGCTAACGGGTCTGCGCTCGCCGAGCGCTATGCGAGCCGAAAGACCGAAAACTGGCCTGCGGCGAAGGCCGCGTTCCTTGCCATGAGCAAAGGCAAGGAAGGGGCGGACAAGGTCTTTTCGCAGCTTCCCGACTCGTCGTTGCGCGAAATGGTCGACGTGGTTCTCGAAGGCATGATCGTGCAGGAAATACCCGTCGGAGAATGCGGAAAAATCGATAATGTAGTGCGCCTGCTCGCACCCTTGCCTCCCGAGAACACCGTCGAACTGGTCGCGCTGATGATCGGCATGGCAACGGCCGACAAAGCGAAGCCGGGCAAACTGGCGATCTGCAGGGGCTGAGAGCGTGGAAACGCTTCTCCCGGACGACATTCTCGCGCTCGCCCGCCGGGTCGTCGAGGAAAACGCCAAACTCGGCCGCACGATCGCGCTCGCGGAAAGCTGCACTGGCGGGCTGGTCGCCGCTGCGATCACCGAGATTCCCGGATCGTCAGCCGTGCTCGATCGCGGGTTCGTGACCTATTCGAACGAGGCGAAGCATCAGATGCTCGGTGTTTCCGAAGACATTATCGATACGCTCGGCGCGGTTTCGGTCGCGACTGCATGTGCCATGGCACAAGGCGCGATCAAGCATAGCCGCGCCGATGTCGCAGTGGCGATCAGCGGCGTTGCCGGTCCTGACGGCGGCACTGCCCAGAAGCCGGTGGGCACGGTTGTCTTTGCCAAGGCCGAGCGCGGCAGGACCGAGATCAATGCCGAGGAAATGCGGCTAGGCGAATTGGGTCGCGGCGGTATCCGCTACAAGGCGGTGCTGGTCGCGCTGGAGCTTTTGCTGCCGTAGAGCCAAAGCTCAATGAGCTTGACTCATCTGGTTTTGGTCAAGCCCGTCGCCCCATGCTTGAGCATGGCTAAGGTGAGATGCGTAAGGATCAACTCACCTTGGAATAGAGCCCTGCAGCACGTTCTTCGAAGGCGGCGACCATCTTGCGGAACGCCTTGTCGAAATATTGCCCTGCCAGTTTCTCGAACAGGGCGTTGCGAAACTCGAAATAGACGTGGAAATCGACCTCGCAGCTATCAGGGCCGAGCGACCGGAATTTCCAGTGGTTATCGAGGTCCTTTAGCGGTCCGTCGATGTAGTGGACCCGGATTTCGCTGGGTCGCTGCTTGTCTACGCGCGACGTAAATTTCTCGCGCAGCGCCTTGAAACCGACCAGCATGTCGGCGAGCATCTCGGTTTCGCTATCCGACCGCACTCTTGTGGCGACCACCCACGGCAGGAACTCGCCGTAACGGCTGACATCGGCGACCATGTCGAACATCTGCTCGGCGCTGTAGGGCAGCACGCGGGTCTGCTGGATTCCCGGCATCAGGCTTTGGCCAACTTTGCCTCGCGCGCGGCGCGCATTTCCGCGAAGGCCTCTCCGGCGTGATAGCTCGAGCGAGTCAGCGGCGAGCTTGCGACCTGCAGGAAGCCTTTGGCGCGGGCGATCGCGCCGAAGGCATCGAACGCCTTTGGCGTAACATATTCGATCACATCGGTGTGCTTCGGGGTGGGCCGCAGATACTGCCCCATGGTCAGGAAATCGATGTCCGCGCAGCGCATGTCGTCCATCACCTGATGAACCTCGAGCCGCTGCTCACCGAGCCCGAGCATTACGCCCGACTTGGTGAAAATCGATGGATCGTGGCGCTTCACTTCTTCGAGCAGCCGGAGCGAGGCGTAGTAACGCGCGCCGGGCCGGATCGCGGGATAGAGCCGGGGAACGGTCTCTAGATTGTGGTTGTAGACATCGGGGCGCGCGGCGACGATGGCTTCGACCGCGGCACGCATGCGGCCGCGAAAATCGGGCGTGAGGATTTCGATCGTCGTGGCAGGCGTCGCCCGACGCAGTTCTGCGATCACCTTGACGAACTGCCCTGCTCCGCCGTCCGGCAGGTCGTCGCGATCGACCGAGGTGATGACGATATGCTCAAGCCCAAGCTCGGCGGCGGCCTCGCCGACATGTGCGGGCTCGAGCGGATCGACCTTGCCGGGCATCCCGGTCTTGACGTTGCAGAACGCGCAGGCGCGGGTGCAGGTGTCGCCCAGGATCATCACCGTGGCGTGCTTGTTCTTCCAGCATTCGCCGATGTTCGGGCAAGCCGCTTCCTCGCACACGGTGTTGAGGTTCAGGCGGCGCATCAGCTCGCGGGTTTCGCCAAAGGCCGGCGAGGTCGGCGCGCGCACCCTGATCCAGTCAGGCTTGCGCTGCGGGGTCTGCCCGGGTGAGTTCGAAAGATCGTTCATGCGGGTGCAGATAGTCCCGTTCCCGGTTCCTGCCAATGGGGAGGACGGCTTGCTTGCAAGGGCGCTGCCCAACGCTTATCGCTCCGTCCATGGACCTGTCCGCGCTCACCATCTTCACATCGCCGGTCATACTGTTTTTCGTTTTGGGAATGATCGCGGCAGCAGCCCGATCTGACCTTGCGATTCCCGAGCCCTTCGCCAAGGCCATGTCGATCTATCTGATGATCGCCATCGGTCTGAAAGGAGGGGTGGCAGTTGCCAAGTCAGGGATCGGCATCGAGATAGCCACGGCGATAGTCGCAGGCGCTTGCCTCAGCTTCCTGATTCCATTCTACGTCGCAGCGATTCTGCGCCGTGTGGGAAAGCTCGAAGCTGTAAATGCCGGAGCCGTTGCAGCGCATTACGGGTCCGTTAGCGTGGTAACCTTCGTTACGGCTGGCGAAATCCTCGCCCTCCAGGCCATGCCGATCCCTGGTTACATGGTTGCAGTGCTGGCGGTGATGGAAACACCTGCGATCCTCTCCGGCCTGCTTCTTGCGCGGCGCGGATTGTCCGGCGATGCCCGGAGCGCAGATTCTGGCGATGAGCGAGGCGAACTCGTTCGCGAGGTTTTCCTCAATGCATCGGTGGTCTTGCTGATCGGCAGCTTCTTGATCGGGATCATCGCCGGACCGGGCGGATTCTCCGAAGTGCAACCGGTGTTCGATACCGGCTTCAAGGGTGTCCTGTGCCTGTTCCTCCTCGACATGGGCCTGCTAGCGGCGCGGCGCCTTCGCGAATCGAGGTCACTGACCTGGCGGCTGGCATTTCTGGCGATCGCCTTTCCGCTAGTGAACGGAACGCTGGGGACGGTAATCGGGGTGACGCTCGGTTTTGATCCGGGTTCGGCGGCCGCGCTCGGTATCCTGTGCGCCAGCGCAAGCTATATCGCCGTCCCCGCTGCTATGCGCATGGCCCTGCCGCAGGCCGATCCGGGGATCTACCTTGCCATGTCGTTGAGCATTACGTTTCCCTTCAACATCCTTTTCGGCATCGGCCTGATAGCGTGGCTGGCGCGTGTGCTCACCGGAGGCTAGTGGGAGTTCATGGTCGAGACTGTAATCCGCAAACGCATCGAGATCCTTGCAGATACAGCGCAAGTGCGGCGAGTCACCTCGGCAATCGACTCCGCCGGTATCACCGGGTGGACGATCCTGCCGGTTAGCGCTGGCAAGGGGCGCGACGGACTGTGGCACGAAGAGCATGTAACCAGCACGGACAAGTCGCTTGTGCTCACCGTGGCATCACAGGATCGTGCCGCTGCGCTTGCGGCCGCTCTCGCGCCGCTCCTCTCCAGTCACGGGCTTCTGCTTACCATGTGGGACGTCGAAGTAATCAGGGGCGATCGTTTCTGATGGCCGCGCACGAAAGGCTGGTGGCTGGCTACCGCCGCTTCCGGGAAAGTGGCTGGACTCCCAACCTTGAGCGCTGGCGCACGCTGCGCGAGGGACAGCAGCCCGAAGTGATGGTCATCGCCTGTTCCGACAGCCGTGTGGATCCCACCCAGATCTTCGATGTCGCACCGGGCGAGGTGTTCGTGGTGCGCAATGTCGCCGCGCTGGTGCCGCCATTCGAGACCAGTCCGGGCCATCACGGTGTATCCGCCGCGCTCGAATTTGCGGTGCAGGTGCTCAGGGTCAAGGAAATCATGGTCATGGGCCACGGCATGTGCGGCGGCTGCAAGGTGGCACTGACCCAGGAACTGCACGGCGCGGAGCGTGGCCAGGGCGGCTTCATCGCCGACTGGATCGGTCTGCTCGACGAGGCGCGCGGCCCGATTGCGCACGAACACGGCACCCAAGGCCGCGAAGCCGAGCACGCGATGGAGCTTGCTGCGGTGCGCGTCAGCATTGCCAACCTGATGACCTTCCCGTGCATCAAGGCCAAGGTCGCCAAGGGTTCGCTCAGACTGCGCGGCGCATTTTTCGCCATTTCTGATGGCGTGCTGCACCTGATGGACGGCGAAACCGGGGAATTCGTACCGGTCGAGTGAATTAATTCCGCCAAACGAAAAAGGGCGACCCCGAAGGACCGCCCTCTCC
>CAMDQY010000034.1 GCA_945906005.1 Novosphingobium sp. Chol11
CTAGTGGATAACGCCTAACGCAAGAGTCCTTTTTGGGGATTCCCTTTATCCGGGTGACATGCGATTCGGTGGCATGCGCACCGGGGTCAACTTTGAAGTCACGCCATCCGAACGCCTCCGCCTTGAGCGAGTGGCGCGGGATCGGAACGCGCCGCAAAAGCATGTCTGGCGGTCAACCATCGTGCTTTTGTCTGCCGATGGCGTCGGCACGGCCTCGATCATGCGGCGGACCGGCAAGTCGAAAACCTGCGTCTGGCGCTGGCAGGCGCGCTTCATGGCCGAGAGGATCGACGGCCTGCTGCGCGACAAGACCCGGCCCTCGCGGATTGCACCTTTGGGTGCCGACGTTGCGGAGCGCGTGGTGGCGCTGACACTCACCGACGCTCCCGGCGAGACGACCCACTGGACGGCGGATATGATGGCCTCTGCCAGCGGGATCAGCGCCAGTGCGGTGCGCCGTATCTGGAAATCGCATGGGTTGCAGCCGCACCGCTACCGGCAGTTCAAGCTGTCGAACGACCCCAGCTTCGCCGGCAAGCTCCGCGATGTGGTGGGGCTTTATGTCGATCCGCCTGCGCACGCCATCGTGCTATCATTCGATGAGAAGAGCCAGATACAGGCACTTGATCGCACCCAGCCGGGGCTGCCGCTCAAAAAAGGACGGCTTGGCACCATGACCCATGATTACAAGCGCAACGGCACGACTACGCTGTTCGCCGCGCTCAACATCCTCGACGGAACCGTGATCGGGCGCAACATGCAGCAGCACCGCCACCAGGAGTTCATCCGCTTCCTCAATGCGATCAATGCCGCCGTGCCGGGCGACAAGGCCGTGCATGTCATCCTCGACAATTACGCTGCGCACAAACATGCCAAGGTCCGCGCGTGGCTTGACCGGCATCAGCGCTTCACGTTCCACTTCACACCGACTTCCTGCTCATGGCTCAATGCGGTCGAGGGCTTCTTTGCCAAACTCACCAAACGCAGGCTCAAACGCGGCGTCTTCCCCTCCGTTGTCGATCTACAGACCGCCATCAACCGCTTCGTCGATGAGCATAATGACAAGCCAAAACCATTCAAATGGATCGCTGACCCCAACAAAATTATCGCCGCTGTCAAACGAGGGCACCAAGCGTTAGATTCTATCCACTAGGCGCCGCGTTCGGCGGTTTCAGCGCAAGTAACTCTTCCCGCCATCCAGCGCGAATGTAGAGCCGGTGATGAACCGGCTCTCGTCGCTCGCCAGAAACGCGATCGGCTGGCCGATGTCTTCGACCGGATCGCCCATCCGGCCCAGCGGAATGCCTTTTGCCACCATGGCGGCGCGCCCCTCTGCGAGCGCGAAATCGGCATCGGCAGCAGGCGATTCGGACATCGGAAACACCACGTTCACGCGAATCCGGTCAGCGGCCCACTCGAGAGCCGCTGCCCGGCTGATCGCCTGGATCGCGGCCTTTACCCCGGCGTAGACCCCGTACTGCGCCGGATTGTGTACCGCGCCGCTACCGAAATTGACGATGCTTCCGCCGCCCGCCTTAATCATGTGCGGGCGCACCGCTCGCATCAGCGCCAACGGAGCGACCGCGCCGGATTCCCATAACTCGCGCACGTCCTCATCCGATATGTCGGCAATCGGCGCGGTGCGGATGACAGGGGACTGGGCGGCATTGACCAGCACGTCGATCCGCCCGAAGCGTTCTACAGTCGCTTTCACCATGTCGACCATCGCGTCGCGCCTGGTAACGTCGGCAGGATGAGCCATGGCAGTGCCACCCGCGCCTTCGATCTCTCGGGCGACAACTTCCAGCTTCTCGCGCGTGCGGCTGACCAGAACGACCTTCGCTCCTTCGCGCGCCATGGCGAGCGACGCACCGTAGCCGCTGCCCTGGCTTGCGCCGGTCACGATCGCGACCTTGCCGTCAAGCTTGCCCATCAATGCTCTCCCTTGTCCGCCCGGATGCGGATTGCTCTTGCCTTTGACCTGCCGGATAAAGGCGCATCATGGAAGTGCCCTTTCACCCTCCGGTCAAGCGTTCGGTCGAGATTGCCGGACACAAGACCTCGATCAGCCTCGAGCCGGTGTTCTGGGACATGCTCAAACGGGCCGCCACGGATCAGGGGGTGCCGCTGAATGCGCTGGTTGCCCGTATCGATGCAGACCGGCTCAAGGCTGACAACCCGCCCGGCCTCGCTGGCGCAATCAGGATCTGGCTGGTAGCCTCGCTGTCCTAGCCGCCCCTCAATCCCCCCCGACCCGCTCGATATCCGCGCCAACGCCCGACAGCTTTTCCTCCAGCCGCTCGTAGCCCCGGTCGAGGTGATAGAGGCGATGGACCTGGGTTTCGCCCTCAGCTGCCAGCCCCGCGATAACGAGGCTCATCGAGGCGCGCAGATCGGTCGCCATTACTTCCGCGCCGGACAACCCTTGGACGCCATGGACGATCGCCGTCCGGCCAGCCGTCTCGATATGCGCTCTCATGCGGTTGAGTTCGGGCACATGCATGTAGCGGTTCTCGAAGATCGTCTCATTGAGCACGCTGGTGCCCTCGGCAAGACACAACAGCGCCATCAGTTGCGCCTGCATGTCGGTGGCGAAGCCGGGATAGGGCGCGGTCGAGATCGTTACCGGGCGAATCGGTCCGTTCGCTTCCACATTAAGCCCGCCGCGCACCGGCTCGACATGGACGCCCGCGTCTCGAAGGGCGCCGACGGTCGCCTCCATCTCCTCGATCCGCGCGCCGGCAAGATGCACGGAGCCGCCAGTGATCGCCGCCGCGCAGGCATAGGAACCGGCCTCGATGCGGTCGGCCATGACCCGATAGGTCGCACCGTGGAGGCGCGGCACGCCGTGGATGGTCAGGTCGCTGGTGCCAATCCCCTCGATCTCGGCCCCCATCGCGGTGAGCAGATTGCACAGGTCGACGATTTCTGGTTCGCGCGCGGCATTGTGCAATGTGCTCTTGCCCGCCGCCGTGGCTGCGGCCATCAACGCGTTCTCGGTCGCGCCGACCGATACCACTGGAAAGGCATAGCGCCCTCCTGGCAGGCCGCCATCGGGAGCAATGGCGCGCACATAACCGGCGGCAAGCTCGATCTGCGCTCCCAATGCCTCAAGCACCTTCAGGTGAAGGTCGATCGGGCGGTTGCCGATGGCGCAGCCGCCGGGCAGCGAAACCGTAGCCTCGCCCATGCGCGCCAGCATCGGACCAAGCACGAGGATCGAGGCGCGCATCTTGCGCACGAGGTCATAAGGCGCGGTCGAACTTGTGATGCGCGTAGCCTCAAGCGTCATCACCCGGCCGAAATCTTCAGGACGCGAACCGGCGATGGTGGTGGAGACGCCGAACTGGTTCATCAGGTGCTGGAAGCCGTCGATATCGGCGAGACGCGGCAGGTTGCGAAAGGTCAGCGGCTCGTCGGTCAGCAGCGCGCAAGGCAGCAGTGTCAGGGCGGCGTTCTTCGCGCCGGAAATCTGGATCGTGCCCGAAAGCGGCTTGCCGCCGCGAATGATGATCTTGTCCATGATGCGCCGTCTAAAGCATCGTGCGAAAAAGTGGGAACCGGTTTTTCGCAAAGCGCGATGCGGTAACAACAAATCCGCGAATCGGTCGGTCGGCAAGCACGCGTCGTCGGCAAGCCACTGAGCGCGAGGTTGCGCTGCAAGTGCGAAAAGGCTTTAACCGCAATGCAATCAAACGGGGGCATAAGGCAGCGCATGACGACCGAAGATCTCAACAGGCCCGTGCGCAAGGCAGTGTTTCCGGTAGCCGGGCTTGGAACTCGATTTTTGCCCGCGACCAAGGCAATCCCGAAGGAACTGCTGCCGATCGTCGACCGTCCGCTGATCCAATATGCTGTCGACGAAGCTCGCGAGGCGGGCATCGAAGAACTGATCTTCGTTACCGGGCGCGGCAAAACCGCGCTTGTCGAACACTTCGACACCGCGTTCGAGCTTGAAGCGACCATGGCCGAGCGTGGCAAGGCGCTCGAAGCGCTTCAGGAGACGCGGATCAAGCCAGGCAACCTCGTCACTGTGCGCCAGCAGGTGCCGATGGGTCTGGGCCATGCGATCTGGTGCGCGCGCGCGATCGTCGGCGACGAGCCATTCGCGATTTTCCTGCCCGACGAGCTTATGATCGGCCAGAGCAAGGAAGCCGGTGGCTGCATGAAGCAAATGATCGATGCCTACCATGAGGTTGGCGGCAACCTGATCTCTGTGCTCGAAGTCCCGCGCAAGGATGTTTCGCGCTACGGCGTGATCGCGCCCGGCGCAGTGCTGGATGGCTTTGGCGGTGCGCTTACCGAAGTGACCGGGCTAGTCGAAAAGCCGAAGGTCGAGGACGCGCCATCCAACTTGATCATTTCGGGTCGCTACATCCTCCAGCCGCAGGTCATGCGAACACTCGAGACGCAGGAAGCGGGTGCCGGCGGCGAAATCCAGCTTACTGACGCGATGGCGCGGATGATCGGCCAGCAGCCTTTCCACGCCGTGACTTTCGCTGGCCGACGGTTCGATTGCGGTTCGAAACTGGGCTTCGTCGAGGCGACATTGGCGCTGGCGCTGGAACGCGAGGACATGGGCGCCGACGTGCGCGCGATGGCGCTCAGGCTGCTGGGCGGCTAGACCACCGTGAAGGCTACGATTGCATCGGCGAACATCAAGTCCGGACCAAGGCTGGATTTGCTGTCAGGCCAAATCAAGGGAAGGATGAAGATTGACGGATACACCCGAAGCCAACAAGGCCATCGTCAGGCAGTTCTGGGAGGCACTGTCTGCGCGCGACTGGGAAAGCTTCAAGACCTTCTTCACGCCTGACGCGCACTACACCGATATCGGCACACCGGGTAACGGGGCGACAGGCGGCGACAACATCGTCAAGCGACTCTATGCGCTCACGATAATCTCGGGATACGAACATCTTCCGGGCGAAAATATCATTGCCGAAGGCGATCTGGTGATGACCGAACATACCGAGCGCTGGATTTTTGAGGAGGGCAACGTGCTTGATCATTCGTTCGTGTCGGTTACCCAGTTCAGGGACGGCAAGATCTGCCGCTGGCACGACTATTCGAACATCGGCAACCTGTTTGGCAATGCGCCGCAGTGGTGGATGGAAAAGGTGATGAACGAGGCGCCCTCGTTCACCTGACGCTCTGGGAAGTAAATGCCGGGACCGCTGGTGCTGCTGGGGAGGATTGAACTCCCGACCTCGTCATTACCAATGACGCGCTCTACCACTGAGCTACAGCAGCTTTTTCCGGCAGGCGCGCGCTATTGTCGCAGCGCCCTGCAATGTCAAGCGCCAGCTTGCCTCCCGGACCACCGCGCGGCAAGGGAGCCGCGATGGGCAAGACGGATGCAGTCACCACGCGCGAGGAGCGGCTGGCGGCCAAGCTGCGCGAGAACCTGCGCCGCCGCAAGGCGCAGGCGCGCGACAAGGCCGCAGACCAGGCGCGGCCCCTTCCCAAAAGCCCTCCAAATGGCTAGAGAGCAGCGCTCCTGCAGCATGGAGCACCCATCTTGCCACGTTTGATCTCATGCCCAGACTGATATTGGTCCGCCACGGCCAGAGCCAGTGGAACCTGGAAAACCGCTTTACCGGCTGGTGGGATGTCGACCTGACCGCAAAAGGCGAAGCCGAGGCGCGCGCGGCCGGCGCGCTTCTCGCCGAAAAGGGCATGGAGCCCGATATGGCGTTCACCTCGTTCCAGACGCGCGCGATCCGCACGTTGCATCTGGCGCTGCACGCTGCCGACCGGCTGTGGATTCCCGAGACCAAGGACTGGCGCCTGAACGAGCGCCACTATGGCGGGCTGACTGGCCTCGACAAGGCGCAGACCGCCGCAAAACACGGTGAGGATCAGGTGCATGTGTGGCGCCGCAGTTTCGACATACCGCCGCCCGATCTTGAGCCGGGCAGCGCGTTCGATCTGTCGCAGGACGCGCGCTATGCCGGGATCGCGGTGCCGCGCACCGAGAGCCTCAAAGACACGATCACCCGGGTGTTTCCCTATTATCAGGGCTCACTTGTCCCGCATCTCAAGGCAGGGGCGACAGTGCTGGTATCGGCGCATGGCAATTCGCTGCGCGCGCTGGTCAAGCACCTGTCCGGCATATCGGACGAGGAAATTGCCAGCCTCGAAATCCCGACCGGCCAGCCGATCGTTTACGAGCTCGATTCCGCGCTCGCCGCGACGGATCGCTATTACCTGTCGGAGCGTTGAGATGGGTGCAGCGTTAAAACCCCTTGTAGCGATCGTGATGGGCAGCCAGTCCGACTGGCCAACGATGAAGTGCGCGGCCGACGCGCTCGACGCGCTGGAAGTGGCCTACGATGCGCGGATCGTTTCCGCACACCGCACGCCGCAGCGGCTTGCGGAATTTGCCACGGGTGCGGCAGACGAGGGCTTCAAGATCATCATCGCCGGGGCAGGCGGAGCTGCACATCTTCCGGGCATGGTCGCGAGCATGACGCACCTTCCGGTGCTGGGCGTACCGGTACAGTCCAAGGCGTTATCCGGGCAGGACAGCTTGCTCTCGATCGTGCAGATGCCGGCGGGCATTCCGGTCGGCACTCTAGCGATCGGCGAGGCTGGCGCGACCAATGCCGGTCTGCTCGCCGCCGCAATTCTCGCAACCGGCGACGAGGCACTGGCGGAGCGGCTCAAGGCCTGGCGCGCCAGGCAGACCTCGGGCGTTGCCGAACGGCCTTCCTGACTCGATGATTCCACCAGGTGAGACAATCGGCATTCTCGGCGGCGGCCAGCTTGGCCGCATGATCGCGATGGCCGCAGCGCAATTGGGCTATCGCTGCCACATCTATGCGCCCGAAGCCGACAGCATCGCTGCCGAGGTAAGCGCCCAGTTCACCTGCGCCGATTGGGATGACCGCGAAGCCATGGCTTCATTTGCCGCCGATTGCGCCGTTGTGACCTACGAGTTCGAAAACGTGCCGGTGGTGCCGCTCCGCTCAATAGCTCCGGTGCCGGTGCTGCCGCATCCACGCGCGCTGGAAACCGCGCAGGACCGTCTCGCCGAGAAGTTGTTCGTCAGCGGTCTTGGTGGAACTCCCGCGCCTTTTGCCTCGGTCGACAGCGACGCGGACATTACCGCCGCGATCCAGCAAATCGGCGCACCCGGCGTGCTCAAGACCCGGCGCGACGGCTATGACGGTAAGGGCCAGTGGCGGATCGGCTCGCTTGAAGAGGTTTCATCTCTCGACCTTCCATCCACGCCGCTGATTTACGAACAATTCGTCACTTTTTTCGGGGAATTCTCGGTGATCCTGTGCCGTGGGCAGGATGGCGACATCCGATATTGGGACAGCGCGGAAAACGTCCACGAACATGGCATCCTGTCGCGGTCGACCGTTCCGGCCTCGGCTGCGCTGCGCGAACAGGTGCCCGCAGCGCGCGAACTCGCTGCAAAGGTGGCCGAAGCGCTCGACTATATTGGCGTGCTGACCCTCGAATTCTTTGCCGCCGAACACGGCCCCGTGTTCAACGAGATGGCGCCGCGTGTCCACAATTCCGGCCACTGGACTATCGAAGGCGCGCTCACCAGCCAGTTCGAAAACCACATTCGCGCAATCTGCGGCTTGCCCTTAGGTGATGCGGCGCTGGCGGCGGAGGGCGTAGTGATGGAAAACCTGATCGGCGATGATGCGCATGATTGGGCCACAATCCTCGCCGATCCGGCCAACCATCTCCACCTTTACGGCAAGGCGGCGGCGAGGCCGGGACGCAAGATGGGCCACGTCACCCGGCTGGTGCTGTGAGCCGCGAAGTGATCCTCGTGCTCGCGCGTGCGGCCGATGGCACGATTGGCAAGGACGGCGCGCTGCCCTGGCATTTGCCCCCGGACCTGAAGCGTTTCAAGGCGCTCACGACCGGAAAGCCGATGATCATGGGCCGCAAGACCTTCGAGAGCCTGCCCGGCCTGCTGCCCGGCCGCCGCCATATCGTTCTTACCCGCGACCGCAATTGGCAGTCCGAAAGCGCCGAAGTTGCGCACGATGTCGATGCCGCGCTTACTCTGGCAGGTGAGGGCGACGTCGCCGTAATCGGCGGTGCGGAGATTTACGGCCTGTTCATGCCGCTCGCCCAGCGGATCGAACTGACGCAAGTGCATGCCAGTTACAACGGCGATACAACGATGCTGCAACCGGGCAACGAATGGACCGAAGCGGCGCGCGAGGAGAATCCCGCCGCCGATGGCAGGCCCGCATTCGCTTTTGTCACTTTGCGCCGCGCCCTATAGGCCGTGCCCGAGATGATTCGCATCGATCACCGAGAGCCGTTCCCGGCCACCTTGCACGGCGCGATCCTCGCGCTGGGTAATTTCGACGGATTCCACCTCGGCCACCAGGCAGTCGTCAGCGAAGCGGTGCGCTGGGCGAAGGACGAGGGCCGCCCGGCAATCGTCGCCACGTTCGATCCGCATCCGGTGCGCCATTTCTGGCCCGATACGCCGCCGTTCCGGCTGACGACGCTCGACCAGCGGCAGGAACTGTTCGCACAGGCCGGCGCCGATGCGATGCTGGTATTCCATTTCGACGACTCGATTGCCGGGATGATGGCGGAACGCTGGGTCGACGAATGGCTGTGCGGCAAATTCCATGTCGCGGGCCTCGTCACCGGCGAAGACTTCGTATTCGGCAAAGGCCGCTCGGGCAATTCCGCCAGCTTGCGTGAACTTGGCGCGCGTTTCGGCTTCGGCACCCGCGGGGTGGCACCGGTCAACGACGCGCAGGGTCCGGTCTCGTCCAGCCGCATCCGCGATGCACTGCAGGCGGGCGGCTGCGACACCGCCGCGCACCTGCTCACCCGGCCTTTCGCGATTCGAGGGCTAGTGCAGCATGGCGACAAGGTGGGGCGCACCATCGGCTTTCCCACCGCCAACATCGACCTTGGCAGCTACCTGCGCCCGCGCTTCGGCATCTATGCCGTCACCGGCAAGCTGGCAGATGGGCGCCTGCTCCACGGCGCAGCAAACATCGGCATCCGACCCACCTTCGATCCACCCAAGGAACTGCTCGAACCGCACTTCTTCGACTTTGGCGAAGACCTCTACGGCCAGGAGATCCAGATAGCCTTCCACCGCTTCCTGCGGCCCGAGGAAAAGTTCGGCAACCTCGATGCCTTGGTCGGACAGATGGAGCAGGATTGCGATCAGGCGCGCGAAGTCCTAAGCGCCCTCACGCCATGAGCGACCAGCGCGACTATAGAGACACCGTCTTCCTGCCGAAGACCGATTTCCCCATGAAGGCCGGCCTTCCGCAGAAGGAGCCGCAGATCCTTGCGCGCTGGCAGGAGATGGACCTTTACCGGGCCTTGCGCGATGCGCGCGCTGAGCGCGAAAAGTTCATCCTCCACGATGGCCCGCCCTATGCCAATGGCGACATGCACATCGGCCATGCGCTCAACCACATCCTCAAGGACATGGTGGTCCGCACGCGCTCGCTGATGGGATACGATGCGCCCTACGTTCCCGGCTGGGATTGCCACGGCCTGCCAATCGAATGGAAGGTCGAGGAAGAATACCGCAAGAAGAAGCTTGACAAGGACACGGTCGATCCGGTCGAGTTCCGGGCCGAGTGCCGCGCCTATGCCCAGAAATGGGTCGACGTGCAGCGCGAGCAATTGAAGCGGCTCGGCATCAATGGCGACTGGGACAATCCCTACCTGACGATGCATTTCGACGCCGAGGCGACCATCGTTGCCGAACTGATGAAGTTCGCCGAGAGCGGGCAATTGTATCGCGGGGCCAAGCCGGTGATGTGGTCGCCGGTCGAAAAGACTGCGCTGGCCGAGGCCGAGGTCGAATACGAAGACATTGTCTCGACGCAGGTGGATGTGGCGCTTGAGATTGTTGACTGTCCGCAGGTGCCTGAACTGGTCGGCGCATATGCGGTGATCTGGACGACCACGCCGTGGACGATCCCGACCAATCAGGCTTTGGCTTACGGGGCTGAGGTTGAGTATGTTGCCCGACGCATTACGGCATCGGTTCATGAAGGATCTACGATCAGGCAGCTTGCCGGAAAGACGATCATTGCGGCGAGTGACCTGATCGAGAACTTGGCTAGCCGGGCAAATCTGGCCTTAGGTGAAACGATTTGGACAGGCAGAGGCTCCGACCTCGCCGGCACGCTCGTCCGCCACCCGATGGCGTCCGCATTCCCCGACAGCCCGTTCTACACCCTACTTCGTCCGATGCTCGATGGCTCCGCCTTCGTCACCACCGAGACTGGCACCGGGCTCGTCCACACGGCCCCCGACCACGGCGAGGACGACTTCGCGCTGTGCAAGGCGCATGGCATCGATCCGGTGTTCGCGGTCGGGCCGGACGGTGTCTATCGCGACGACTGGCCGTGGCTCGGCGCACATGACGAACGACGCCGCGCGGTCATCAATCCCAACTTCAACGCGCCAGATGGACCGATCTGCACAGACCTCAAGGCCGCTGGAGCTTTGCTCAATGCGTCCACAGATTATCAACATTCTTATCCACATAGCTGGCGCTCGAAGAAGAAGGTGATCTACCGCTGCACGCCGCAATGGTTCGTGCCGATGGACCGCGACGTGGCGGGCAAGACGCTCCGCCAGACCGCGATCGAGGCCATCGCAGACACCCGCTGGGTGCCCGAAAAGGGCAGCAACCGCATCGGCTCGATGGTCGAGGGACGGCCCGACTGGGTGCTCTCGCGCCAGCGTGCCTGGGGCGTGCCGATTACGCTGTTCGTTGACCGCAAGTCCGGGGCTTATCTGTGCGATCAGGCGGTCAATTCCCGGATCGTCTCGGCCATTCGCGAGCAGGGCGTCGATGCGTGGAGCAATGAACGCGCGCAGGAATATCTTGGGCCGGACTACAAGGCCGAAGATTATGAGCGCGTCACCGACATTCTCGACGTCTGGTTCGATTCGGGCTCGACCCACGCCTTCGTGCTCGAAAGCGGCAAGTGGCCCGACCTCACGCGCCCTGAAGGCACCACCGGCCCGCTCGCGGACCTCTATCTCGAAGGCAGCGATCAGCATCGCGGCTGGTTCCAGAGTTCACTGCTCGAATCATGCGCGACGCGCGGCCGCGCACCCTACAAGGCGGTGCTCACCCACGGTTTCACCATGGACGCCGTGGGCAAGAAGATGTCGAAGAGCCTCGGCAACACCGTCAATCCGATCAAAGTGATGGAGCAATACGGCGCGGACATCATCCGGCTGTGGGCGCTTTCGGTCGATTACACCGAGGATCATCGCATCGGTGAGGAAATCCTCAAGGGCGTCGCCGATCAGTACCGCAAGATCCGCAACACGTTCCGCTATCTGTTGGGTGCGCTCGAAGGCTTCGACTATGCGAGCGAGGCCGTCGAAGTCGCGCAAATGCCCGAGCTGGAACGCTATGTTCTGGCGCTGCTCGCGCAGCTAGACGCGCGGTTGCGGCAGGCCGCGCTCGATTACGATTTCAACACCTACACGCGCGAGATCGCTGATTTCTGCAACGAGGACCTTTCGGCCTTCTTCTTCGATATTCGCAAGGACAGCCTCTATTGCGATGCGCTTTCGGACCCGAAGCGCCGCGCCTATCGCACGGTGCTGGACACGCTGTTCCACGCGCTGGTGCGCTATGCCGCACCGATGCTGGTGTTCACGGCGGAGGAAGTGTGGGGCGCGCGGTTCCCGGATGCGGGTTCGGTGCATTTGCTTGAGTTGCCGGAAATCGAGCATATGGCGTTAGTCAATGATGCGAGTGCATTCGGCAATCCGAAACTAATGCAGGGCGTAGCGGAACTTCATTGGAACGCTATCCGACGGCTAAGAGACAGTGTTCTCGCTGAAATTGAGCCACTTCGTCGCGAGAAAATCGTAGGTTCGAGTTTAGAGGCCGACGTATCGATACCTTTCGGATCATTGGACGTCACAGCCGATCAATTGACTGAATGGTTTATTGTGTCGTCTGTTAGCAATGCGGACGCGCCAAGCGTGGTGAAAACCACCCACCACAAGTGCGGCCGCTGCTGGCGCCACCTGCCCGAGGTGACCGAGGACGGCGCACTGTGTTCACGCTGCGATAATGTCGTGGCCGCCATGGACGCCGAGGCATGAGTTTCCTCTCCCGCAACCGCATTGCCGGGCTGATGATCGCGGCTGTGATCGCCATCGTCGATCAGTTGGTCAAGCGCTGGGTCGTGTTCGATCTCGGCCTCACGCATCGCGGCGACCAGATCGTGGTGACGTCGTTCTTCAACCTTACTCGCGAAAATAACTACGGTGTCTCGCTCGGCATGTTCGCCGCCAACTCGATGGAAATGCGCTGGGCGCTGGTGGCGCTCACCGGCGCGATCGCGCTGTTCGTGGTGGTGTGGATGCTGCGCGAGAAGGCCATGGCCGACGTTGCGGCGCTGGCGCTGATCCTGGGCGGTGCGCTCGGCAATATACGCGACCGGTTTTACCACGGCTTCGTGATCGACTATGCCGACCTGCACTTCGGCGAGTTTCGCCCGTTTCTGATCTTCAACGTCGCCGATGCCGCGATAACCATCGGCGTTCTCATAATCCTTGCCCGCACGCTGCTTTCGCGCGAAAAGCCGGAAACAGAAGCTGACACAATTGCTTCGGAGAGTTGACCAATGCGTATCGAGATCTCGACCAGGGCACGGGCCCTCATTTTCGCGACCGGCTGCGCTACGCTGCTGTCTGCCTGCGGTGGTAATGGCCTGTTCAATCGCGAACGCCCTGACGAGTTTGCGGTCCAGCGCCAGACTCCGCTGGTGGTCCCCCCTGATTTCTCGCTGACCCCGCCGCGCGAAGGCGAGCCACGACCCGCCAGTTCCACGCTTCAGGAAGAGGCGCTCGAAGCCCTGTTCGGCGGTTCTGCTCCGCGCAGCGTGCTGGAACGCGATGCGGTCAGCCGCGCCGGGCCGGCAGCGCCGGGCATCCGTTCCTCGGTCGGCGACATGGATACCCACACCGTGGCCAAGGGCCGCGTTACCCGCGACATCCTGCTGGCACCCGAAAGCGACGGCGAGGCGGCGCGCACCTCGGTGGGCAGCTAGTCCGAGAAAGCTTCTTCCGGCTCCGCGGGCGGAGCGATCCGCGCCACCAGCAGCTTGTCGATCCTGAGGCCGTCCATGTCGACAACCTCGAAGCGCCAGCCATTGGCATCGAAATACAGGCCCTCGTGCGGGACCTGTTTGATCACCGCGAGCACATAACCGGCTGCCGTCGCGAATTCGCGTGGCTCGGGCAGTACGATGTCGAGCCGGGACGCCATGGCATCGGCAGGCATTGCCCCTGAGACCAGCAGCGAGCCATCGGCGCGCTCGACCACGAAAGGTTCGTCACCCTCGTCGCGATCACTAACAAAGCTGCCAGCTATGGCGGTCAACAGGTCGGTCGGGGTGACGATACCCTCCAGGTGGCCGTACTCGTCGTGGACCATGGCCATGGCGACCTCGGCGTGCTGCAGAACGCGCATGGCGTCGAGTGCATCGACCTGGTCGGGAATGACCTCGGCCCGGCGCATCAATGCGGCGAGCGAAACCGGCTCCCCAGCCACCATCAGCGACAGTATCTCGCGAACCTTGACCACACCGACGATCTCGTCGGGCGAGCCATCGGCAACGGGAAACAGCGAATGTGGCGATGAGGAGATGCGATCGCGGATCTCGGCCTCGCTAGCGCCCACGTCGATTGAATCGATTTCGGTGCGCGGGGTCATCAGCTCGCGCACCGGACGCTCCGCGAGCTTCATCACTTCGGCCATGATCGCGCGCTCGCTCTCCTCGATGACGCCGGAGTGCGTCGCCTCGGCAAAGATCAGGTGCAGTTCCTCGGAGGTCAGCTGGTCAGGGCTCACGCCACGCATGCCGAGCAGTCCGAGGATGAGGGTCGACGACCTGTCGAGCAGCCATACGAACGGGGCAACCACCCGCGCCAGAATTGCCATGGGCCGCGCCATGACCAAGGCAATCGGCTCCGCGGCGCGCAAGGCGATCTGCTTGGGAACCAGTTCTCCGATAACGAGGCTGAGGAAGGTGACCACGACGATGACCAGCGCGAAACCTGCCTGATTGGCGTATTTCGCTGGCAGCCCCAGCTCGGCCAGACGTTCGCCCACCGGATCGCCAAGGCTCGCACCCGAATAGGCACCTGCAAGGATCCCGATCAGGGTGATGCCGATCTGCACTGTCGAAAGGAACTTGCCCGGATCGGCCGCCATCCCAAGCGCGATCTTGACCGAGCCGGTGTCCTGACCCGCTGCCATCTTGAGGCGTGCCGGCCGGGCGGAAACGATCGCCATCTCGGACATGGCAAGCAGCCCGTTCAGGAGGATCAGGCTCAGGATGATGACCAGATCGGTCCAGGGAAACGGTGTCACAATCGTTTCTCGCTAGCAGACATTGCCGAAACGCGAAACTCCGCCGCAGGTTAGAAGCAGACAGTGGCGACCCTATATGGAACCGCAGACAGGAGCGGTTCGTTGAGCTAAGATCAATCAAGCTCGCATTCATGCCCACCTGTGCACACACCGCTGCGCTGAAAAAGCAGCAAGAGAGGGGTCTATCCCATGAAAAATTCACGTCTCGTTGTTTCGAGTCTAGCCGCAATGTCGCTGGTAACGGTTTCCGCCTGCGTCACCGATCCGAACACCGGCGAGAAGAAGGTTTCACGCACCGCTGCCGTGGGCGCGGGCGGCGCGCTGGCTGGCCTGTTGCTCGGCGGACTGATTGGCGGAGGCACGGGTCGGATCATCGGCGCCGGCATTGGCGGCGTCGCGGGCGCTGCAGTGGGCTACCAGATGGACAAGCAGATCAAGGAACTGAAGGAACAGACCGCCGGTTCCGGCGTCGATGTCACTGAGGTCGACAATGGACAGGCGATCCTCGTCAACCTGCCCGACGGCGTCACCTTCGACGTCGATTCCTCCACTCTCATGCCGCAGTTCCGCTCCACGCTCGACCAGATCGCGCAAAGCCTTCAGGCCTACCCGGACAGCCTGATCGACGTTTACGGCCACACCGATTCAACCGGTTCCGACCATTACAACCAGGCGCTGTCGCAACGCCGCGCCCAGACTGTTGCCGACTATCTCGCGATGCGCGGCGTGTCAGGTTCTCGTGTGCGCAGCCAGGGTTATGGCGAAACCATGCCCGTCGCCACCAACGATACCGACGCGGGCCGCGCGCTCAATCGCAGGGTCGAAATCAAGATCGTGCCGATCAGCCGCGAACAGGTCGAGGCAGCCCGCACTCAGGGAAACTGACGCTCAAGGCTCGGGTTGTGCGAGCGCCTCCGCCCTTCCGGCGAGGCGCTCGACAGCCGCCAAATGGATGCCCGGCGCGCTGACCAGCACCCCGAATGCCTTGGGATCGCGCTTGTTGTAGTTGAGCGCACGGCCGAACGCATCGGTCACGACAGCACCTGCTTCGCGCGCGATCAGTCCGGCAGCGGCAATGTCCCATTCATAGCCCCAGCGCAGCGAGGCGACGAGATCCGCCTCGCCCGCCGCGACCATCGCCATTCGCAGAGCAATCGAATTGGGCTGCGCTATTGCGACCAAATCGGCATCCTCATCATGGAGCTTCCAGGCCGGAACCCGCGCTCCCGGCAAGGCAGTGCGCGTGCTGGCGGCAAGGCGCACGCCGTTGCGCCAGCTCCCCTTGCCGGCCTCGCCATGCCACATCTCGCCGCCCTGTTCGCGCGCGCGCGCCGGAGCAAACAGAAGGCCCAGAAGTGGGCGCGATGAACTGACCAGCGCGACCGACACCGCCCAACCGTCGCGGCCATGGATGAACGACCGGGTGCCGTCGATCGGATCGACCAGCCAGACGAGATCGCCGCCCAGCCGGTGCGGCGCATCGGCGGTTTCTTCCGAAAGCCAGCCAGCGGCGGGCAGCAATGCGCGCAACTCGCGCTTGAGGAACTCGTCGACCGCCAGGTCGATAGCCGAGACCGGGTTGTCAGGCGATTTGTCCCAGACATCGAGGGCATGACCGTCGCCCGGCCAGCCGGCGAGCGCGATCCGCCCGGCTTCGCGGACTATGGCTTCAAGGCGCTCGCGATCGATCACAAACAGTCGTTCCTCAATCCGGCTCTGAATTAGGCCGCACAAGGCCTTTTCAAGCGGCTGTCGATATGCTTAGAGCCTTTCCGATTCAGGACGAGGCACTTGCTGAACAAGTGCCTCGTCCTGAATCGACAAGAAAGGCTCCAGCTAACATTGCGTAGACCCTTTTTGTCCGAACGCGATACAATCACCCTGGTGATTCCATCGTGTTCGGAAAGGGTCTATGCGGCGGCGCACAAAAGCCTGTTCTGGCGCTATCGAGAGCGCATCCTTGTTTCGGCGGAAAGTGATTTGCAATGAATATCCATGAATGCCAGGCCAAGGAACTGCTGGTGAAATTCGGTTTGCCGATCCCGGCGGGGCATGCGGCGCTGACGGTCGAAGAGGCTGTCGCGGCTGCGAAGTCGCTTCCGGGGCCGCTTTATGTGGTGAAATCGCAGATTCACGCGGGCGGGCGCGGCAAGGGCAAGTTCAAGGAACTGGGACCGGACGCCAAGGGCGGCGTGCGGCTTTCGAAGTCGATCGAGGATGTCGAAGCCAATGCGCGCGACATGCTGGGCAACACGCTGGTGACGATCCAGACCGGCGACGCCGGCAAGCAGGTCAACCGGCTATACATCACCGACGGTGTCGACATCGGCAAGGAATACTACCTGTCGATGCTGGTCGACCGCAAAACCGGCCGGATTGCCATGATCGCCTCGACAGAAGGCGGCATGTCGATCGAGGACGTCGCACACGAAACGCCCGAGAAGATCGTCACCATCACCATCGATCCGGCCCAGGGTTTCCAGCCGCATCACGGGCGCGCGGTTGCTTTCGGCCTCAAGCTGTCGGGCGACCTCAACAAGCAGGCGCAGAAGTTGGCGAAGCAGCTTTACGATGCCTTCGTGGCGCTCGACTGCGCGATGATCGAGATCAACCCGCTCGCCGAGAGCGGCGACAAGCTGATGGTGCTCGATGCCAAGATGAGCTTCGATTCGAACGCGCTGTTCCGTCATCCCGACGTCGAGGCGCTGCGCGACGAAACTGAAGAAGACCCGGCCGAGGTCGAAGCCAGCAAGCACGATCTTGCCTACATCAAACTCGACGGCAACATCGGCTGCATGGTCAACGGCGCGGGCCTCGCCATGGCGACGATGGACATCATCAAGCTCAACGGCGCATTCCCGGCCAACTTCCTCGATGTCGGCGGCGGCGCGTCGAAGGAGAAGGTGACCGAGGCGTTCAAAATCATCCTGTCCGACCCGGCCGTAGAGGGCATCCTCGTCAACATCTTCGGCGGCATCATGAAATGCGATGTGATCGCCGACGGTATTGTCGCAGCTGCCAAGGAAGTGAACCTGTCGGTGCCACTGGTGGTTCGCCTCGAAGGCACCAATGTCGAGCAGGGCAAACAGATCCTCGCCAGCTCCGGCCTAGCCATCGTGCCGGCCGACGATCTTGGCGATGCGGCGCGCAAGATCGTCGGCGAAGTCAAGCAAGCCGCCTGATACCCGCTTCGGACTGCCCCTTTGCAGGGGTTGACGGACCGTTCGCGCGGCGCAATGGCGTTGCGCGCGAGACTACACCGGATGAAAGTTCGAAATTGCGCCGGGATCGGCGCGACTGCTGAGATAAAGAGAAGGGTTGATCCATGAAAATCCTCGTGCCCGTCAAGCGGGTGATCGATTACAACGTCAAGCCGCGCGTCAAGAGCGACGGCACTGGCGTCGACCTCGCGAACGTCAAGATGAGCATGAACCCGTTCGATGAGATTTCCG
The DNA here is from genome assembly GCA_945906005.1 of Novosphingobium sp. Chol11. Classification (GTDB taxonomy): domain Bacteria; phylum Pseudomonadota; class Alphaproteobacteria; order Sphingomonadales; family Sphingomonadaceae; genus Novosphingobium. The sequence goes on from CAMDQY010000034.1 coordinate 17,830, forward strand.
TCGAAGAGGCCATCCGCATCAAGGAAGCCGGCAAGGCAGAGGAAATCATCGCCGTTTCGGTCGGCCCCGCCAAGGCGCAGGAAACGCTGCGCACGGCGCTCGCCATGGGCGCCGATCGCGCGATCCTGGTCGAAACCGACGCAGAGGTTGAGCCGCTTGCCGTCGCCAAGATCCTCAAAGCTATTGCCGACGAGGAACAGCCGGGCCTGGTGATCCTGGGCAAGCAGGCAATTGACGACGATTCGAACCAGACCGGCCAGATGCTCGCCGCGCTGATGGGCCGCCCGCAAGGCACCTTCGCCAATGAACTGACGATTGAGGGCGATTCGATCACGGTGAAGCGTGAGGTCGATGGCGGGCTCGAAACCATCAAGCTTGCGCTGCCTGCGGTCATCACCACCGACCTTCGTTTGAACGAGCCGCGCTATGCCTCGCTGCCCAACATCATGAAGGCGAAGAAGAAGCAGCTCGATGTGAAGTCGCCCGCCGATTACGGCGTCGACATCACCCCGCGCCTCACCACCCACAAGGTCTCCGAACCGCCGGTCCGCCAGGCCGGAATCAAGGTCGCCGACGTCGATGCGCTGGTCGCAAAGCTCAAGGACATGGGCATCGCCTGAGGCGGGCCGAAAGGACAACGGACATGAACACTCTCGTTTGGGTCGAACACGA
>CAMDQY010000035.1 GCA_945906005.1 Novosphingobium sp. Chol11
GTGCTGTCGAGCGCGCGGTGCAGTTACGAGATTGTCGAGAAGGCAGCGCGCGCCGGCGCGACCAGCCTCGTCACCGTTTCGCTGCCGACCTCGATGGCAGTGGACCGTGCGAAGGCGGCGGGCCTGAGTCTGTGGTGCCTCGCACGCGACGACAGCGTGCTGCTGGTCAACGACGCTTCGATCTGACTACTTCGACAGCAGGAAAATCGCATGCTCGGCGCGCAGGTTAGCAGCCGCAGCGCTGCGCCGCTGGTTGCCCGAAAGGAACCATGCGTCCTCGACCTTGACGTCCATCTCGCGCACCAGCGCGCGGAAATCGTCGATCGAGGAAAAGTGGATGTTGGGCGTCTCATACCAGGCGACCGGCAACTGCCGCGTTACCGGCATACGCCCGCCCCACAGCAGCGAAAGCCGCACCCGCCAGTGCGCGAAATTGGGGAAGCTGACGAATGCCTTGAGGCCGATCCGCAGCAATTCGTCGAGCACCAGTCTCGGCCGCATCGTGGTCTGCAAGGTCTGGCTGAGGATCGCATAGTCGACCGCACCGTCGGGATAGAAGGCCAGGTCGGTGTCGGCATCGCCCTGGATCACCGAGAGGCCAGCCGCAACGCATTCGGCGACATTGGCCGGATCGATCTCGAGCCCGCGCGCGTCGCAGCCTCGCTTATCGCGCAGCGCCAGCATCAGCGCGCCATCGCCGCAACCAACGTCGAGCACCTTGCTGCCGGGCGCGACATGCTGCGCGATCACGGCGAGGTCCGGGCGAAGACCGATCATCGCGAATAGACCTCCGGATCGACAATTTCCATGGCGCGCTCGGGATGGGCAAGCGGGCTGAAACCCTGCTTGCTATAGACGCCGTGCGCATCGGCGGTGAACAGCAGCCAGCGGCGCAGGCCCCGAAGCTCTGGATGGGCGCGAAGAGCCGCAACCATGGTCCGCGCAATCCCTTGGCCCTCATGGCCTTCGAGTACATAGACGTCGGCCAGATAGGCGAACGTGGCGCGATAGGTTATCACCCGCGCCATCGTGACCTGCAAACCCTCGCGCCAGACCGAAACAGTCAGGCTACCCGCCAGCGCTCTTTGCACCGTGTCGAGCGGGATGCCTTCGGCCCAGTAGCTTTGCGACAGGAAGGCATGCGCGGCCACCGCGTCGATCCGCGCGGGATCGAAGGTCACCTCGTATCCCTCAGGCAGCGCGCTCATTGCTTCAGGAACCCGTCGATCACCCGGTCGAGCGCGGGTACATCGAGCAGGAAGCTGTCATGCCCGTGCGGCGCGGACAGCTCAATGAAGCTAACCCGCTTGCCAGCAGCGTTGAGCGAGTGGGCGATCTGGCGCGATTCGGCGGTGGGATAAAGCCAGTCGGTATCGAAGCTGACGAGGCAGAAGCGCGCCTTCGATTGCTCGAATGCGTTGGCGAGCATGCCGCCATGCTCCTCGGCGAGGTCGAAGTAGTCCATCGCGCGCGTGATGTAGAGATACGAGTTGGCATCGAACCGGTCGGTAAAGGCAATGCCCTGATGGCGCAAATAGCTCTCGACCTGGAAATCGGCATCGAAGCCAAAGGTCTTGGCGCCTTTCGTTCCATCCGGGCGATCCTGAAGGTTGCGCCCGAACTTGTCGGTCAGCCCGGCCTCGGAAAGATAGGTGATGTGCGCGGCCATGCGCGCCACCGACAGACCTTTTTCCGGTCCCTTGCCGTGCGCGTAATAATCGCCGCCACGCCACTCGGGGTCGGCCATGATCGCCTGCCTCCCGACCTCGTGGAACGCGATGTTCTGCGCCGAATGCCGCGCTGTCGCGGCGATGATCAGCGCGGCCGCGGTGCGCTCGGGAAAGTTGGCGGCGAGCGAAAGCGCCTGCATCCCGCCCATCGAGCCGCCAACCACGGCGTGCAGCCGTTCGATCCCCAGCATATCGAGCAGCGCGATCTGCGCACGCACCATGTCGCGGATGGTGATCACCGGAAAGCGCATTGCATATGCCGCGCCGTCATCGGCAAGGCTGGCGGGGCCGGTCGAGCCCATGCAGCCGCCCAGCACGTTGGCGCAGATCACGAAGTAGCGGTCGGTATCGATCGGCAGGCCGGGGCCGACCGAACGCTGCCACCACCCCGGCTTGCCGGTGATCGGATGCAGGCTCGCACCATATTGGTCCATGGTCAGCGCATGGCTGAGCAGAACCGCGTTGCTCTTGTCGGGATTCAGCGTGCCATAGGTCTCGTAGGCTACCTCGACCCCATCGAGCATACGGCCGCAGTCCAGCGTCAACGGCGCTGACAAGGCGAATGTATCGCTGCGGGTAAGGATCGCGGACGCCATCTCGATCTGGCAATTGGGGTCTGCCATTTCGCCTGTCAATCTTGCCGGAAGACCTGAGGCTTTAGTTTGGCGAAGGTTCCCGCTAAAGCGCGCGCGCAATGTCCGACACGAGCATCCCTTCAGGCGCGCCAGCGCCCAAGCCGTGGATTGAGGCTATCCACGCCTATGTCCCCGGCAAAAGTGCCGGTGCGGATGGCAGGAAGCTCATCAAGCTTTCGGCCAACGAGAACCCGCTGGGCACCAGCCCGGCCGCGCTGGCGGCAGCCGCAGAGGCCGCTGCGCCTTCGCTTTACCCAGATCCAGTTGGTGCCGCGCTGTGCGAGGCGATCGGCAAGCTGCATGGGATCGATGCGGCGAGGATCGTCATGGGAGCCGGTTCGGACGAGCTGCTCAACCTCGCCGCGCAGGGCTATGCCGGGCCGGGCGACGACGTGATCTACGCGCGCTTTGGTTTCTCGGTTTACGACATCGCCGCGCGCCGCTGCGGGGCGACGCCCGTGATCGCGCCCGATGCCGATTACGGCAGCGACGTCAACTCGCTGCTGGCCTTGGTGAGCGAGCGCACCCGCGTGGTGTTCATCGCCAACCCCAACAATCCCACCGGCAGCTACTTGCCCAAAGGCGAGATCGCACGGCTCCACGCTGCTCTCCCTCCCGACGTGCTGCTGGTGATCGACCAGGCCTACGGCGAATACGTCGCGCCCGAGGACGAGGACGGCGCGATGGCGCTTGCTGCGGCTCACGACAACGTGCTGGTCACCCGCACTTTCTCCAAGATCTACGGGCTGGCGGGCGAACGCATCGGCTGGGCAACCGGCGCGCCCAGCCTGATCGCCACGCTCAATCGCATTCGTCTGCCATTCAACGTATCGAACACCGGCCAGGCGATGGCACTGGCGGCGCTGGGCGATCAGGCGTTCGTTGATATGTCGCGCCGCCACAATGCCGACGAACGCGCGCACTTTGTCGAACGGATCGCGGCGCTGGGCAATCATGGCCTGCGCCCGCTGCCGAGCGAAGCAAACTTCGTGCTGATCTTGTTCGAGGGCGCACTATCGGCTGAACAGGCTTACGAGGGATTGATGGAGGCAGGATACATCGTGCGCTGGCTACCCGGTCAGGGGCTGCCGCAGGCGCTGCGTATCACCATCGGCACGGCGCAGCAGATGGACGCGATTGCCGATGCGCTTGCCGCGATGGCGGAAGCGGCAAAATGACCTTCTCGAACGTCGCCATCATCGGCCTTGGCCTGCAAGGCGGCTCGATCGGGCTTGCGGTGCAGCAATACCTGCCGGGCACGCGCACCACTGGCTACGACGCCGATCCGGCGACGTGCGTGCGGGCGCGCGAGCGCGGTCTGGTCCTCGAGGTTTGCGAAACCGCGCAGGACGCGGTGCGGCAATGCGATCTCGTCATCTTCTGCGTGCCCCCCGGTGCGATGGGCGAGGCCGCGCGCGAAGCTGCTCCCGCCTTGCCGAAGGATGCGCTGGTCAGCGATGTCGGCTCGTGCAAGCAGTCGATCGCGGCATCGCTCGGCGAGGCGCTGCCCGGATACACCATCATCCCCGCGCACCCGGTCGCGGGCACCGAGCATTCCGGCCCCGACGCGGGCTTTGCCAGCCTGTTCCGCAACCGCTGGTGCATCGTTACGCCGCCCGAACCGACCGACCTGCTCAAGCTCACCGCGCTGGTCGAGTTCTGGGAAGCCCTGGGCGCCAATGTCGAGCTCATGGACGCCGAGCACCACGATCTCGTGCTCGCGGTGACCAGCCACCTGCCGCACCTGATCGCCTACACCATCGTCGGCACTGCCTCCGATCTGGAGAACGTGACCGAAAGCGAGGTCATCAAGTATTCAGCCGGCGGCTTTCGCGATTTCACCCGCATCGCCGCCTCGGATCCGACCATGTGGCGCGACGTGTTCCTTGCCAACAAGGAAGCGGTGCTGACCATGCTGCAACGCTTCACCGAGGACCTGACTGCGCTGCAACGCGCGATCCGCGTGGGCGACGACAAGACGCTGTTCGAGCACTTCACCCGCACCCGCGCGATCCGCCGCTCTATCATCGAAGAAGGCCAGGACGACGATCGGCCCGATTTCGGCCGTTCCGACCACGAAGCGTAATTAATTTCGGACATGATCTATGTCGCCGGGAGCCGCAGGACACTCCCGTGCATTCCGACATTCTAAACCAGCGCTGACTCAGGAAAGCCATGCAACTCTCGATCCGCACAGAACTCGATTACTTTTTTCCCGATCCCTGCGACATCCTGCTCGAACTCGAAGCAGCGGTCATTCCCGAACAGGCCGTGCTGCAGGCGCAGCTTGCCTTGCCGGCAGTCGAGCATTTTGCGCGCGTTCCGGGTCACGATACCATCGGGGATCGCATCTGGCTGCGCCATCAAGGCCAACTCCAGGTGACATACACAGGCCTTGTCGAGATCAATCGCTTCGTCGATGATATAGCGCCGCTCGCTGCGGTGCCGCCGCACCAGTTGCCGGGCGAAACCGTGCAATACCTGCTGCCCTCGCGCTACTGCCCGTCGTATGAGTTCCAATCGCTCGTCAACGACGATTTTGGCCGGCTGGAAGGCGGCGCACGGATCAACGCATTCCGCCAGTGGATCGGACAGCACATTGCCTATATTCCGGGCTCGAGCGGGTCCGAGACAAGCGCGATGGAAACCTATGTCGGCCGGCGCGGGGTATGTCGCGATTTTGCGCACTTGCTCATCACCATGGCGCGTGCGAGCGCGATCCCGGCGCGGTTCGCCAGCGTCTATGGACTAGGGGTGACGCCGCAGGATTTCCATGCGGTGGCCGAAGTGTTCCTCGCCGGGTGCTGGTATCTGGTCGATGCCACCGGCATGTCCAGCGCCGACCGCATGGCCAAGATCGGGGTCGGGCGCGATGCTGCCGACGTGTCGTTCCTTACCAGCTACGGAACGGCGATCCTCAACCGCCAGCAAGTAAGCGTCAGCGAGGCCTGAGCTTATTTCTGGTTGAGCGCCTGGATCGCCTTGACGACGCGCGCTTCCACCTCTGCGCGCGGCAATCCCGGCGGGATCGTCTCGCCCACGCGGTAGGTTACCGTGCCCGAACGTTTGATCCAGCGATGGTATAGCGGGCCGCTGTCCACCGCGACCGGCACGACCGGACATTTCAGAAGCTTGTATAGCCCCGAAAAGCCGGACTGGATCGGACCATCGGCGCCATGCGGCACACGCGTGCCTTCGGGGAATATCGCGAGCACCCGACCCTCGCTCAGGAAATGGCGCGCCGCCGAGATCATCGCGCGCAGTGCCCGTGCCCCCTGGTCGCGCTCTACCCCGACCACGCCGTAGGCCGCCGCGAGCCTGCCCCACAACGGAATGCTCAGCAGTTCGACCTTGGCAAAGACCGCTGGCCGATGGAGCAACGCGGGCATGTCGATCGCTTCGAAAAAGCTCTCGTGGCGCAGCGCGATCATCGCGTGATGCGTTGGCAGTTCGCCCTCGATCCGTATCCTGATACCGAGCAGGTACCGTGCGCAAACTCGATGGTAGCGTGACCAGGCATCGCAGGCGGCCTGCAATGGTTCTTCCCCGAACAGCGAGGCGAACGCCGCCGCGAGCACGCAGAAAACCGAACCTGTATAGAACGCTGCATAGAACATGACCGAACGCAGCAGGAGGATCGCGCTCACTCGCTTGTCATCCTTCCCACAGCTGCGCCAGGCTGCGAGCGAGATACTTGTGGTATTCGACAAGCAGCGCGCGCAGGCTTGGCTCACTGGGGACGGCGTCGCGAACGATCAGGAAATCGGCTGGCATCACGCGCGCCAGTTCGAGCGCGGCGCGGCGCATGTGCCAGTCCGAGGTGATCAGGCGTACCGATTTCGCCTTGCGGACTGCGAGCCAGCGCGCGGTCTCGTCGGCGTTGGCGCGGGTGTCCGCCGATTCGTAGCCAAGCGTCACGCAGCAGGTCATGCGCGCTGCCGGAATGCGGTATTCGGCGCGGAACTCGCGCGCCTTGACCTCGCGGCCAACCCCCGACACGAGCAGGCGCGGCGCCTGTTTGCGGACAAGCACGTCGAGCCCACGCGCAACCCGTCCTTCGCCGCCGGTAAACACCACCGCTGCGCCGGTGCGCACGTCGCCCGCCGGTTGCGGCAAGAACATGGCGAACCAGGCGAACCCGAACAGCCAGGCGAGCACCAAAAGCGAGACAAACCTGTCCAACATCGGCCAGACGCTACAACATTTTACGCAGCGCGTGCATCACTGTGACGCGCGCGGTGATCATGGCGAGCAAGGCCGCGGCGAGCGGCACCATGGCTAGCAGCGTCCAGTCGATCCAGCCCAGCGAGCCCTGATCCACCAGCCCCGCACCAAGGCCTGCGAAGCGGCGACCCAGCAGCAGGATCACGATCAGTGCCAGTGCAAAACCGACCACCCCGCCGCCTGCCGCATCGACGCCGATCGAGCGTTGAAACACGCGCGCGATCTGCGCGTCGGTGCCGCCGAGCAGGTGGACGATCTCGATCGTGTCGCGGTTGGTGCCAAGCGCGGATCGCGCCGCCATCAGCACGGCTGCGGCGAGCGCCATCGCCAGCAGCACCACCAGTGCGATCGCCAGCCATTGCAGCGAGGCGATCGCATCGTAGACTGGCTCGAGCCAGCCCGATTGCGCATCGACCCGCGCTGCCGGTGCAACCGCAACCAGCGCGGCCCGCACCTTTTCGATCTGCTTCTCATCCGCCCGGCCCGAGAGCTGCACGTCGATCAGCGCCGGGATCGGCACCGGCATGGCGCTCGTTGTGCCCTGGTCGCTGCCCAGCCACGGCTCGATCAGGTGGTCGAGCTCTTCCTTGGGGACCAGCCGCAGGCCGACCACGGCAGGCAGGCTTTCCAGCCGTTGCATCGCCGCTTCGCTCTGCGCGCGGCGCTCTGGGGCACGCGCCTCGACGATCTGCACGGTGAGGCCGCCTTCGAGGCCCGCCTGCGCCGAGATGACGGTGTTGCGCAAGGCGAGGCCCGCAGCCAGCGCGATCACCGTCATCGCCACCATGATCGCGATGACCCACGGCATCGGGCCAGACAGTCGTGATTGCGGCACCAGCTCGGGATCGCCGGTGCCGGTCACGGCGCGCATCGCGCCGGTGATGCGCGTCTCGAGCAATTCCTTAGGGCTCATGCCGCAGGTCTGCCGTGCCGCGACGGGTTTGCAGAACGGCGCGGCGGAAAGCGCAGCGCGCCGGTCGGGTCGGCAAGTTGGCCCTTGTTGAGCCGCATGATCAGCGAATCGGGCACCTTCTGCAGCAAGTGCACATCGTGGGTGGCCACGACGACCGTCGTGCCAAGCCCGTTCAGCGCCTCGAACAGGCGCAGCAACTTGACCGCCATTTCGGGATCGACGTTGCCGGTCGGCTCATCGGCGACGAGCATCTGCGGACGGGGGATCACCGCCCGCGCGATTGCGACGCGCTGCTGCTCGCCGCCCGAGAGTGTCGCTGGCCGGGCGTCCATGCGGTCGGCAAGTCCCACCCATTCGAGCATGTCGGTCACAGGCTTGCGCAGGTCCCGGTCGGCGGCACCCGCTACGCGCAATGGCAACGCGACATTGTCGAAGGCCGAAAGATGGCTGACGAGACGGAAATCCTGAAACACCACGCCGATGCGCCGGCGCAGCAAGGGCAAGCGTTCGCGCGGCAGGGTTATGGCGTCCGATCCGAACATGCGGATCATGCCGCGCGAGGGCCGCTGCGCGAGATAGAGCAGGCGCAGCAGCGAGGTCTTGCCCGCGCCGCTCGCGCCGGTGAGAAAGTAGAAGCTGCCGGGAAAGAGCGTGAACGAAAGGTTCCTCAGCACCTCGCGGTCGGTGCCATAGCGCAGCCCGACGTTGTCGAACTGGACGATTTCCTCTCCTGTGGGCTTGCTCATGGCGTAACCGTTACTCGATATAGCGCGTTCTGCGCGCCCATAGACCCTTTCCGAACAAGATGGAATCACCCGAGGTGATTGCATCGTGTTCGGAAAGGGTCTGCGCATAGTCATCTGGAGCCTTTCTTATCGTTTCAGGTTGCTCCATTTGCAATTGGCTCAACCTGAAACGGAAAGGCTCTTGACCCCAATGAGTGTGGAAAAAAGGGGTGCGCGCTTGCTGCGCCGGCAATTGGCGTGCTTTACTAACCGATTATGATCATCGCCTGCCCTGCCTGCGCCACGCGTCATGCCGTTCCGGACGACGCTATCGGCATCGAAGGGCGTACGGTGCGCTGCGCCAAGTGCCGCCACAGCTGGTTCCAGGAAGGCCCCGACCAGGTGGCATCCGCTGCGCCTGCGCGTGTTGCCGCTGCAGCACCGACAGAACCTGCGCCCGCAACCGCGCCGCAACCTCCACCTCTCGCAGACGCTCCGGACGCCGAGGTGGAACGCGCCGCTCCTGCCGTGCATGACGAACGCGAGGACAGCGACGCGGGCGAAAGCCACTACGCTATGCCCGACGGCTTTACAGCCCTCGCGCCTGCAGTCCCTGACAGCGCAACCGTCCAGGAAGCGGCCCCAATCGAGGATAACTCGTCTTCCCTGAGCTGGGACAACGATGACTATTCGGCATTCGAGCATTCCGCGCCGTTCCGCCCGCGCCGCAACACCGTGAAGCTGTTGATGATCGCCTCGGTCATTTTCGCCGTTGTGGTGCTTGGCGCAACGGCCTGGGTCTGGCGCTACGGCCTGCCCGGCTGGGTGGCGGCCAATAGCGCGACCTTCGCCGAGGCGCAGCCCGAGTTGGTGTTGAACTTTCCACCTAATCGCCAGGATCGACGGACCCTGCCCAACGGCACCGAGTTCTTCGGCGCAAGCGGCACCGTCACCAATGTCGGCGCGACCGAACGCGCGCTGCCCTCGATCCTCATCGTGATGCGCGATGCGCGCGAGCGAATCGTCTACCGGTGGGAAGTGATCCCGCCCAAGCGGCGGCTCGGCCCCGGTGAGAGCGTGACCATCAACGAAGCCGTGACCGACGTTCCAAAATCCGCGGTTGCCGCGGAGATTAGCTGGAAACCGGGCTGACGTTGACAAGTTTCGGCCTGCGGCAGGCTTTTGCCTCCCTGCCGCTTGCAGCAACACAAGCCCTTTGCTAATGGCCCGCTCCTGCCTTCCAGGGTCCGGCATGCACGGGCCCTCACAATTTAGCGGTCGTGGCGGAATTGGTAGACGCGCAACGTTGAGGTCGTTGTGGGCGAAAGCCCGTGGAAGTTCGAGTCTTCTCGACCGCACCAAACAGTCCTGAATAACTCCCCCTGAAGGGGCCTCTCGCGGTTCAGTCGCCCGGAATGGCACAGTTCTGCGGGATTTCGTGCGGGTGCAAATCACAGGTGCAGTCTGAGACCGCCACTATTGGTGCAACATCGGCGCTCGAATGAGCCGCCGTCTCTGGCGCCAAAATCCTGACTGCAGTTGAGAAGGGAGAGTTCTGGCTTCAGCCGAACCCGAGCAGCGCCCGCTGGTCGGCCCAGGCGAGCGGCAGGTCGATGTCCTGCAGGGTGCGGGCGGTGAGCGTGGCGGGCTGGCGTCCCTCGACGATGTCAACCCGCTCCCGCCGGAGGAGCGCCAGGTCGCATAATTGCGATAGCCCGCCCCGCCACCCTGCGCGAACCGATCGCGTTTCAGGTCCGCTAGACATCTCCCGTTTTTCAAATACGAACGGTCAAGGCGACGATCAGAGAATCGCCAGGCGAATCGAGAGGGACGGACATGTCGAAGATCGAACAGCAGGCGCGGCCCGATCTGCTCAAAGCTACCGATGCCGAGATCGAGGATGCGGTCAAATTTGCCGACGTAATGGCGCTTCGCGGCCTGCTCTACCAGCTTACCGGCGACGAGGAGCTGAAGGATCTTGCCCTCAAGACCGTGCTCGGCGGCTATCTCGAGCGGCAGGTTCTGGCCAATCAGGATGACGTCGAAATGATCCGGCGCAAGGCCGTCGAATTCCTCAAGGGCTATCGCGATTCGGGGGCCGGGCCGATCGACATCGGTTCGTACGATCACCTGCCGGTGAGCCTTGGGCTGATGCGCGGCGAGACAATTCCCGACGAATCGCTTGGCCTCTATATCGAGGAAACCGCGCTCGATCCATGGATCCGCTCGCCGAAATGGCGCGCTGAGCCCGATCCGGAGCGGCTGGACAATTTCCGCGTCGTCGTCGTGGGCGCGGGCATGGGCGGGCTTGTCTCCGCCCTGCACCTCAAGCGCGCCGGCATCCCCTACACCGTGATCGAAAAGAACGCCGGGGTCGGCGGCACCTGGTACGAGAACCGCTACCCCGGCTCGCGCCTCGATTCCCCCAGCCGTTCGTACACCCATCTGTTCGGGGTCGATTTCCCCTACTCCAATCCGTTTTCCCCATGGGCCGAGAACCAGCGCTATTTCAGCTGGGTCGCGGACTTCTTCGATCTTCGCAAGGACATGGTGTTCGAGACCGAAGTGAAGTCGCTAACGTGGGATGAGGCGAAGTCTCAGTGGGAGATCGTCACTTCGGACAAGAATGGCGAGAAGGTGATCACCGCCAACGCCGTGATGACATCGGTGGGCTTCCTCAACCGGCCAAGGCTGCCCGACATCGAAGGGCGCGACAGCTTCGAGGGCGAAGCCTGGCACACGGTCGAATGGCCCGATCACGCGGTCATCAAGGACAAGCGGGTGGCGGTGATTGGCACCGGCGCCACCGGCTACCAGACGGTTCCCGAAATGGCGCTCGAGGCCGAGCACGTCACCGTGTTCCAGCGCACCCCGCAATGGGTGTTTCCCGCGCCCGGCTACCGTTCGCCATTCGGCTCGCAGGTTTACTGGCTGAACCGCAATTTCCCGTTCTATACCAATTTCATGCGGCTCGGCAGCGGATCGGCTGCAGCTTTCGAGGCGGTGTCGACCATCGATCCCGAGTTCGACGATCCGCACTGCTGCAGCCCCAGCAACAAGATCGCGCGCGATGTCGCGGTGGGCTTCGTCAAGTCCAAGCTCAAGGATCCTGCGCTGGTCGAAATGATGACGCCCGAGCATCCGGTATGGTCGGCGCGCCCGATCCAGGTCGATCCGGAATACTGCATTCTCGATGCGATCCAGCGCGACAATGTCACGCTGGTCACAGACGGCATCCGCCTTATCAACAAGTCCGGCATCGAGACCATGGACGGCAGGCACATCGACGTCGACGTGATCGCCTATGCCACCGGCTTTCATGCCAACGAATATCTGTTTCCGATGAAGATCGCCGGACGCGATGGCGCGACCATTGAGCAGCTTTGGGCCGAAGGCGGCGCGCGCGCTTATCGCACCTGCATGATGCCCGGCTTCCCCAACCTGTTCGCCATATATGGCCCAAACACCAACGGCTCGCTGTCTCCTGCGACCTTCCACGAGATGGTGGCCTGCTTCGCGATCCAGTGCATTCAGGAGATGATCCTGGAGGACAAATCGTCGGTGGAGGTGAAGCCCGAACCCTATTGGGACTACAACCGGATGATCGACGAGCGCAACAACACGCGCGTCTGGAGCGACCATCGGGTCCAGAGCTATTACTGGTCGAAGCACGGGCGCTCGGCAACGATGAACCCGCTTCGCGGTCCGGAGATGTGGGCATTGCTGCGCGATCCGACGCTCAGCGATCTCGAGATCGCGTGAGAGTCTTGTCGGGACTCCGGAGCGCAAGTTAGCCGCATTCTGCTTGATCCCGCCGGCGCTATGAAGGAAACTGCCCTGAACAAGGCTGCCGATCGCATTGGGATCGCGGCTTGAGAGGTGCCCAGATGCCAACCACCGCGACGGTACAAAGCCCCGTCTCTGATGCCGGGTTCAGCGGCTGCAACCCGACACAGCGCGCGCGCCAGACAAGGCTGACGTTCGAACCGCTCGATGCGCCGTTCGGCGTGGTCGTGCGCGGCATAGAGTGGAGCGACGGCCCGCCAGATGCCGAGATCGTCACCGAACTGACCCGCGCGATGCGCCGTCATCTGTTGCTTGTGCTGCGCGGCCAGATCTCGCCGAGCCACGAGCAATCCAACAGGTTCTGGGGCGCGTTCGGGCCGCTGGTGATGGATACGCTCGACGGTCAGTTTCACTACAGCCGGTTCAGCACCGAAAAAGCCGTCAACAACGTCATGCGCGACAAGCAGGGCGGCAACCTCGTCGTCGCCGGCGATGACGGCATGATCGAGCTTGGATGGCATTCCGACCAGTCGCACAAGCCTCAGTTCAAGACGATCTCACTACTGGAGAACGTGCGCTTCGGACCGGGCGCGGTGCCGACCGCGTTCCGCGACATGTACACCGTGTGCGAATTGCTGCCGCGCGAGATGAAGGCGAGGCTCGATGGCAAGCAGGGCATTTTCCTCGACCCGCGCCTGCCCGGACCCGACAAGCTGCCGCGCCTGTGCGATGCGATGCACCCGATCATCGCAGCTCATCCGGTGAGCGGTCGCAAGGTGGTGTTCGGCAGCGACTGGACGATCCACCGCATCGCCGGGATGAACGCCGAGGACAGCGAAGAGACGGTCGCCTGGCTGCGCGACTTCGCGCTCGATAGCGCGCCCTACTATGAGCATTTCTGGCAGGAGGGCGACATCTGCGTCTGGGACAATTTCGGCTTGCAGCACCGCCGCGAATTCCAGGAGCCGGGGGTCGAGCGGACCATGCGGCTGTTCGAGGGTGTGACCGAGGGTTAGCATGGCCGCGCAAGAGCTGCGCTTCGACGGTCGGGTGGTGCTGGTCACCGGCGCAGGTCGAGGCATGGGCCGCGAGCATGCGCTGCTTCTGGCGCGCCGAGGTGCAAGGGTGCTGGTCAGTGATCGTGGTGTTGGACTTTATGGCACGGGCAACGATTCAGGCCCAGCCGACGAAACGGTCGCGCTGATCCGCACCGAGGGCGGCGAGGCAGAGGCCTGCACCGAAGACATTTCCGACATGCAAGGCGCTTGCAATGCCGTTGCAATGGCGTTGCAAATTTTCGGCAGGCTCGATGCATTGGTCCACAATGCCGGGTTCACGCTTGGCTCGATGGCATTCGAGAACGAAGATATTGACCGCCTCGATGCCCTGCTGGCGATCAATGCGCGGGCAGCCTTCACACTGTGCCGCGAGGCATGGCCAGTGATGCAGGCCAATGGCTCGGGGCGGATTGTGATCGTCGGTTCGACCGCAATCTACGGAATTCCGGGCTCGATCCCCTATTCCACCGCCAAGGCCGCCTATATCGGCCTGACCCGCGCTCTGGCCGCCGCAGGAGTGACGAGCAACATCAGGGTCAACATGGTCAGCTCCGCCGGCGCGACCCGCATGGCCGAAAACATGGCCGATGGCGAGTTTCGCGACTGGTTCCTGGAAACCTGCCGCGCCGAACTGGTTTCGCCACTGGTGGCGTTGTTGTGCCATGAGCAATGCCCGGTGAACGGCGAGCTGTTCGTCGCAGGCGGTGGCAGGATCGCGCGCACCGTGATCGGCGAGACCGCAGGTTGGATCGATCCGGACATGACCATCGAGCAGGTCGCGTGCGCCATGCCGCAGATCATGGCCGAGGCGCCTGCCGCCTATCCCCGAACAACGGGTGAAGCGCTGGCGCTGTTCATGGAGACGATGGGATTCCGCCCCAGCGAACCCGCAGCGAGCTTGGGCGCGGTCAAGCCGGGCGGAACGACAGGGAGCTAAATTATCGCACCGCTTCTGCGCAGTTCCTCGGCATCGATACCGGCCGCTGCCAGCACTTCGTCGGTATGCTCACCGAGCATTGGCGCGACGCGCGACAGCTGCCACGGACTGGCGGGCAAGGCATAGGGCGCGCCGAGATAGCGCACTTTCCTGCCCAGTTGCGGCTGATCCATCTCCACCTGAAAGCCGCGCGATTTGTAATGCGGGTCCTCAAAGGCTTCGTCGGGTGAATAGATGATACCGACCGGGATGTTCGCCTTCTGGGCGCTCTCGAAGAATTCGTAGGCGGTCATCTGGCTGGAGGCATAAGCAAGCGCCTCGCGGGCGGCGCTGAAGATCGCGGTCACTTCGTCGTCCACACCGATCTTTGCCAGATCGAGCACCGGATGCTTGGTGCCCATTTCGAGGAAGACCGTCTCGGGAAAGTCCTTGTCGAAGCCATGGCCGCGAAACCATTGCAGCATCAGCTCGTATTGCTTGCCGGTGCGGGGCGGCAGGCCGGTGTTGACGTACCGCCCGTCCTTACAGCGGTATTGCGTCGGCATCGAGATGTAGGGGCTTGCGTGCCGACCGGTCTGGCGCTGGAGCGTAATGCCCGCCACCAGCCAGTTGTAGCTGGACAGCTCAGTCGTGACATTGGCCGCAGCATTGAGCGAGACGTCTATCTTCTGGCCCTCGCCACCCGCTTCGCGAAAAATCAGCGCGGTCAGTGCGGCCTGCACGGCAAAGTGCTCGCCCATCGCATAGCCGTGATCGCCCATCGGGCGGATCGGCGGCAGGTCGTGATCGTCATAGCCGCAGGCCATGGTAACGCCTCCGCTCGCCAGAATGGTGAGGTCGGTCGCCTGTTCCATCGAGCGCGGGCCGAGGGGCCCGAACGGCGTGATCGAGACATGGATCAGCCGCTCCATTGCGCCGCTTAACGTGGCATCGCCAAGGCCTGCCGCCGCCAGCACGCCGGGGTCCTCGGCTTCGAGCAACAGGTCCGCGCCGCCGATCAGCATTTTCAAGGCATCGCGCCCTTCCGGCACAGTCCAGTCGAGCGCCACGCCGCGCTTCGAGGTGTTGTAATGCCACCAGTGGAGGCTGCGCTCGGGATCGGGAATATCCTCAGCGAACGGCGCGTAACCGCGCGAGACCGCGCCCGCGAGCGGCTCGATCACGATCACGTCGGCACCCATGTCGGCAAGCAGCTTGCCCGCGAGCGCGCAGCGCTCGTTCGCCAGTTCGATCACGCGAATGCCGGACAGCGCAGTCATATCACGCCCTCCTCGCGCAGAGCAGCAATGGCCTCAATGTCCATGCCCAAAAGCCCGGTAAGCACCTGCTCGGTATGCTCGCCAATGCATGGCCCGCCCCGGCTGATCTCCTGCGGGGTGCGCGACATGCGTAGCGGCAGACCGTCAACCCGGACGTCGCCCATGGCACTGTGCGTGACCGTGGGCCACATGTCGAAGTGATCGTTGGCGGGATCCTCATCGATTCGCTCGCGTGCGCCAAGCACGGCGGCGGCGGCAAGGCCCGCGTCTTGAAGCTGCCGGTGCATGGCAAACTTGTCGCGGGCCGAGCACCATGCGTTCATCAATTGGTCGAGCTCGTCCTGCCCGGCGATGCGGCCATCGAGCGTGGCCCATTGCGGCGCGTTCGCCCAGTCTTCTGCGATTACCGCTGCAAGCGCCTGCCAGTCAGCGTCGCTGCGGCATGCGATCGCGATCCACTGGTCCTCGCCTAGCGCGCGATAGATGCCGTGCGGCGCCATCGCGGGCCATTCGCTGCGGTTGCCGATCGGGCGCCCTTCGCGGCGCGCCTTGCGGCCATTGACGGTGTAATCGAGCAGGGCCGGGCCATGCAGCGTCAGCCCGGTATCGCAGCAGGCCATGTCGACCCATTGACCCTCGCCGGTGCGCATCCGGTGGAACAGCGCCAGGAGGATCGCCATCGACATATAATGCCCACCGGTGTGGTCCATATAACTGAAGCCCCAGCCTGCCGGTTCCATGTCGGGCAGGCCGGAATTGAAGGTCAGGCCCGAGAGCGCCTGGACGATTGGCCCCCAGGTCTTGAAATCGCGGTACGGTCCCGAGTGGCCGAAACCGCAGTTCGAGACATAGATGATGTCGGGTTTGATCTCGCGCAGCCTGTCATAGCCGAAGCCTAACCGTTCGAGCACGCCTGCGGCGAAGTTTTCGGTCACCACGTCGGACTTTGCAATGATCTCCTCGAGAATTTCGCGGCCACGCGCGGTCTTGAGGTTGAGCGTGATGCCAAGTTTGCCGACGTTGTGATTGTTGAAGCCGCCGCCGAGGTCGGTCCCGCGCCTCTCGTCGACGAACGGGGGATTGTTGCGCAGCACGTCCCACGCACCGTTGTTGGTCGGGTCCTCGATGCGGATGACTTCGGCACCGAACGCCGCCATCCATTTGGTAGCCGCCGCCCCGGCAAGCTGACCCGTAAAATCGCAAAACCGTAAGCCCTTGAGCGCGCTCATCCAGTCGCTTCCTCCGCCAAACTCTCTCGCCTTTCCGGTGCGGGCGAAACTCGAAAACATCAAGTGCAATTGACCTGGCAGTCGTTGTCGGGTCTGCTGGCGCATGCCGATCTAGTGGCGAGCAGAGGGTCGCATCGTGGACGATATTCTTGTGACCGATCTGGAAGCGGGCGTTCGCCAGATCACGCTCAACCGTCCCGACGCGCTCAACGCGATCAACCATCCGATGTACGAGCGGCTGCAAGAGACATTCGACGGTCTGAAAAAGGATTTCAGAGTCCGCACCGTCTTACTCACCGGCGCGGGCCGGGCCTTTACCGCCGGGCACGACATGCGCGATCCGCAACGTTCAGAGGCCGAAAAAGACGCTTACGGCAATGTCTATCTCAACGTGCTGACACTCGACAAGGTCGGCGCGCTGATCGCCTCGATCAAGGCGCTACCGCAGCCGGTGATCGCTGCGATCAAGGGGCCGGTGCTGGCCGACGAGGCGCTGCGCAGCGGTCTCGTGCTGAAGGTGGTTCCCGACGATGATATTGTCACGCATGCGCTCGCTATCGCGCGCCAGATTGCGCTCAATGCGCCGCTCGGGGTTTACATGACCAAGCAGGCACTGTGGATGAACATGCAAGGGGCCAGCCTCGAGCAGGCGATCCCGTTCGAGAACCGCGGCGTCCACACATCGCAGGCAAGCGAGGACGGTGCCGAAAAACTGCGCGCCTTCCAGGACAAGCGCCCGCCTGAATTCAGGAATCGGTGAGGGAGATTGGGGTGCCAAGTCACGTGGCAATGGAAGCGGCAGTCCACGCCTATGTGCGCGGCTTCGCGACAAGCGATGCCAGGCTGATCAGCGACCTGTTCGCCGAGAATGCGACCATCGAGGATCCTCTCGGAACACCGGCCATGGCTGGCGGCGAAGCGGTGCGCGCATTCTATGCCAGGATCATGCAGGATGGCGGAGCGCGGCTCGAATTGCTCGGCCCGGTGCGCACTGCCGCTGCCTCCGCCGCCTTTGCCTTCGCTTCGTTCCTGACCCGCGAGGGGGTGGAGCGGCGCATCGACGTAATCGACGTCTGGGACTTCGACGAAGCCGACAAAATTGAGCGGATGCGGGCCTATTGGGGGCCGCAAAACGTAACGGATGTTTAGGCCGTCAGGTTTAAGGTTGCGCCAGATTGCACGCTAAAGCCATTGACGCACAGGCATCGGAAATGGCAAGCGCGCAAGCGATGCTGCGGCACGGCCGAGCGGGTATAGCATAGTGGTAATGCACTAGCCTTCCAAGCTAGCTAGAGGGGTTCGATTCCCCTTACCCGCTCCACCTTCCTGTCCGTTGACGTTCGTATACGTCTGGACAATCCCTGAAAATACTCCATATTTAGCCGATAATTGGCCAATGGCATTCGTTCCCGTTCGTTCGCAGTCACCCGGTTGTGGGGGTACTTCGGGGGGTATGCCGCCAAAGGTCAATTCGATACCCCCACGTCTGGGGGTATTTTGGGGCTTAACGCCCTGAAGGATCTGCGAAACTATGGCTCTCACAGATGTAGCAATCAAGAATGCCAAGTCCGGCGCGAAGCCCGTCAAGATAACGGATGGGAGCGGCATGTTCCTGTTGGTTATGCCAACAGGGGGCTCTGTCAGACCAAATGCACCGGCTGGCGTAGGAGGCGACTGACGGTTAGGAGCGCGCTATGCCGCGCCCCCGCAAACCAGCCAGCCCGTTCCGCTACTTCAACTCCTCGCCTGAGGTGATCCGCCTGGTGGTGATGATGTATGTGAAGTACCCACTCAGCCTCAGGAACGTCGAGGATCTGCTGTTCGAACGCGGGATCGACATTTGTCACGAGACTGTGCGACTTTGGTGGAACAAGTTCGGGCCGATGTTTGCAGCTGAGATCCGCCGGCGTCGTGTGAAGCACATGCGCGGTTTTCAC